>CAYVHJ010000068.1:0-3927 GCA_964451235.1 uncultured Candidatus Saccharibacteria bacterium
GAACTTGCGGCCCGCCGCAAGTTCTTGCGCGATCATGAACGCGTTGCTCGTCGTGAGGTAGAGCATGGCAGCACTTGGGATGAAGAACGAAAGAACAATGAAAGTTGCGGGCAGCACGTAGCGTGCCTGCATCTCGAAGCTGCGTGCGAGATCGGCCGAAAAATTTCCACCCTGCGCCGGTGGGGCTTTCTTTTGAGGTGTGCCCATCGAGAGGCGCGTGTAGACAAACTGCGTGACCGCAGCCAAAACGCCCAAGACGACGCTATGGCCGCCCATGTCGAGTATCCCGAGAAACTCCATGTTGACGCTTGCTGGAGAAGAAATGAACGAATACAAAAGTTCGGGGTGAATGTCCGGCAATCCGCCGCTTGCGAATATCCAGTAGAGCGCGAAGAGAACCGGAAGTTGTGCTAAGAGGAGACCGATACTCGCAAATGGATGCACGCCGTGCTCACGATAGAGTGCAAAGAGCGCCTTTGCCTGCTCTTCGCGTTTATCTTTGTATTTCTCCTTGAGCCGCTCAACCTCCGGCGCGATTTTTTTCATCGCAATTTGCGTCTCCACAGCGCGGCGCGAGAGGGGAAAGAGAAGCACGCGCACCAAGACGGTGAGTGCGATGACCGCGAGACCGACATCATGCGATGGCGTAACACTAACCAAAAAAACGAGTCCGTTGTACAAGGGGTCGTACACGAGCGCATGAAATGCGGCAGATATCATTGCGGCATATTGTAACTCGTACTGGAAACTTTATCGACGAGCGCATATACGTCGCGGGCGACATCGGCAAATACAGCGTTTGCCGCCGCCTTCTTCGCACGAAATACGAGAGCGACGGGAGTCGGCGTCGAAAGCGTACGCATGCGCTCCCGTGCCGCCTCGCGGCAGCGACGCTTGAGAAGGTTTCTCCGCACCGCTTTTCCCACCACTTTTTTCGAAACAACACACGCAAACGAAGAGGTGCGATCTCGAGAGAGCGGAGAGACAGAGAGAGAGAACAGGGTGCCGTGCAAGCGCCCTGTAACTCCTCCGGCTGGAAAATCGGCGCGCCTCAAGCGAGTGTCTCTCGACATTGCTTATACCGAAAGCCGCGTGCGACCCTTGCGACGCCGTCGCGTGAGCACTCTTTGCCCGCGCCTTGTGCGAGACCTGCGCAAAAAACCATGCGTGCGTGCGCGCTTGCGCTTTTTCGGCTGATAGACCCGTTTCATCGCACGATTATACCGCTAATCACCACTTCTATCAAACAGCGAGTAAGCATTTTAGGTCTCGAGGGTCTTCGCGGAGGCCGATGAGGCCGAGCGGGAGCGCGCCACGAGCACGCGGCGGCGCGACCCGAGAGAGCTAAAATGCTTGCGAATGTTTGTCCCCACCCTATCCCCACGATGTGAACACACGGAGCGTGATTGCGCAATCTTTGCGCGTCCAACGGCACGCGTATAATGTCCGAGCGACTAACTCCCTGTATGTCATTTCCCCTCAACAACCGCGAACTCTGGCAAAACGCCCTTGTTCAAATCGAGTTCGGCACGTCGGAGGCAAGTTTCCGTACGTGGTTCAAGAACACCGACATTGCCGGACGCTCCGGAGGAACAATTCAGGTTGCCGTCCCCTCAAAAATAGTCAAAGAATGGCTTGTCGAGAAGCACAATAAGCTCGTCCTCAAGGCTCTGCGCGGATTCGATGCGAGCATCCGCAGCGTCGAGTACGTCGTGCACCGCGCCCCTGCTGCGGTGGATCGGAAACCCATACGCGCGCAGGTCTCCGAGAACGCCTCGCTCGACCTCGACAACCTCTACATCGACAAGCGCGACAACCTGAACCCGCGCTACACCTTCGAGACCTTCGTCGTGGGGCCGTTCAACCAGCTCGCGCACGCCGCTGCGAAGGCCGTTATCGAGCGGCCGGGTCTTGCCTACAATCCGCTCTTCGTCTACGGCGCAACCGGACGCGGCAAAACCCACCTCATCCAGGCAATCGGGAATCATTTCAAGAAAACGCACGCGAACAAGAAGGTCCTCTATGTCACCTCCGAGCGTTTCGCTGTCGATTACCTGAATGCTGTGCGAGCTGGCCGTGCGAATTCATTCAAAGACCAGTACCGCGCGTACGATGTGCTTGTCATGGACGATGTGCAGTTCATCGCGAACACCGAGAAAACGCAGGAAGAGCTCTTCCATCTCTTCAACACGCTCTACGACAACAACAAGCAAATCGTCTTTTCCTCCGACAAGCATCCCGCGATGCTCGCGGGTCTTGAGGATCGTCTACGCGGCCGCTTCAGCGCCGGCATGATCGCAGAGATTCCGGAACCGGACATGGAATCGCGGATCGCAATCATCAAAGTAAAGCTTGATCAGCATGGCTTCTCTATTCCCGAAGATATCATCCTCTACATCGCAGAAAACGTGCGCGGCAACATCCGAGAACTCGAGGGAATTCTCAACATGATCGTGTGCAAATCCCAAATGAAAGGGAAAGGTGTAACGCAAACGGACGTGCGTGCGCTCATCAAGCACAACATTAAGCCCAATAAGGGCATTTCCGTTGAAGAGGTTGTGCGCCGCATTGCGGGATACTATGAGATCAACGAAAAGAGCATCTACGAGAAGACGCGCAAGAAGGAAGTGGTAAAGCCGCGGCAGATAATCATGTATATGCTCCGTGAGGAATTCAGTGTTTCGTATCCATCAATCGGGGAGAAGTTGGGCGGCCGCGACCACACAACCGTCATTCATTCATGCGAGAAGATAAAAGAGGAAATGAAATCGAACACATCGCTCGAGCAGGAGATAGATCACATCCGGACACTTATCCATTCATAGCATGATGAATTCCCTGTGAGTTCCGATGGGATAGAACGCTGTTTATCAACACAAAAAATCCAAGATATGCGACTTGTGCACATTATCAACATCACACTCGATAGTTTTCAACAAAAAGACGACAATAGAATCAATATGTAAAACCTTCTTCTATTCCACTTATACCCCATATCCACAGAGCTAATAGTAATAATAGTATTTATTTATTAAAAGAAGAATATCAATGAGACTATCAACAACAAAAGAAAAAATTCTCGGGGGTGTTCTTATTGCGGAACGTATCACAGGAAAGAAAGAAACCCTTCCAACACTCTCATGTATTCTTTTTGAGGTAAATGGAAAGGTGTTGATGCTACGCGCGACGAATCTTGAGGCGGGGATAGAGATTGCTGTTCCGTGTGATGTGGTTGAGAAGGGAATCATTGCCATTCCGGCTACGGTACTCTCTCAGACATTGCGCTCGATTAGTGGAGATAAGGTAACTCTCTCGGCGGATGATGGAAACCTTGTTGTCGAGTCGCGCGGCACCAAGACGATTATCAAGGGCGTTCCCCATGAGGAGTTCCCGGCACTTTCCTCACTTGAGGCGAGCACGAAGGGGGTCACTGTTGCCCGCGAGCAGCTTTTGCACGGCGTTCAGGCAGTTTGCTACGCCGCCTCTCCCTCCATGATCCGGCCGGAGTTGGGAAGTATTTACATTTCTGCAGGAAGCGCGGGTGTTCTCTGTGTTGCGACAGATTCGTTCCGGCTCGCCGAAAAAATAATCGGTTCACTCGATAAAGGCTCGGAGGTTCTCGTCCCCCTCAAACACGCACTCGAGCTCACGCACGTGCTCGAACACGCTGAAAGTGCGCAGGTGAAGCTTTTTGCGGATGAGTCGCAGCTCGCGGTTTCGTGCGACGGTGTCCGCTTCGTCTCGCGCGTTGTCGACGGCACGTTTCCGAACTACAAAGAAATCATTCCAAAAAGCTTCTTGACAGAGGCGACCGTCTTAAAAAGCGATATCGGAGAGATGCTCAAAAAAGCTCGGGTCTTCTCTGGAAATGATCAGCACGTGGGCTTGCATGTGTATCCGAAGCGGAAAATTTTCAGTGCGACCGCC
>CAYVHJ010000069.1:0-3180 GCA_964451235.1 uncultured Candidatus Saccharibacteria bacterium
GACGTCCGGTCTCGCCGTCTTTGATGAAGGTGGGAATATCCCCTACCGAGGTCGCAACAATTGCCTTCCTCCCACGCATCGCCTCCATAATCCCTACCGGCAGATCTGTCGATATCGAGGGATCAACGTACACATCGGCAAGCGCCAGAAATTCCTGCCCATCGACTCTTCCAATGAGTCTTACCCGTTCGCTGATTCCGAGGACGGCTGCTTGCGCTTCGAGGCGTTCTTTCAAGGGTCCCCACCCGCCAATCAGCACATACGCACGTGGATGCTTTGCGAGGATACCCGAAGCAGCCTCAATGAGATACCGATGACCCTTATCTATCACAAGCCGGCTCACACAAAGCACAACGAGCGCATCGGCTGATACACCGAGTTCTTTCCGAAGCTCCCCGGGGGGCCTGCGTGGTTTCCCATCGAGAAGCGGCGGGATATAGATCGTCACGAACTTCTCAAGGGGAATGGACTCTTGCGTGGCGGTAAAAATCTTCGCCGCATCGGAATCAACGATGATCTTGTCGGTTCTCTTCGCGAGCATCCTATCCGCAAATATCTGCCAGCGTTTTTTATTGGGGTAGATGTTGTGCTCGTAGCTTACGATCGTCCTGACGCCCGCAAGAACAGCCGCGGCGCGTGCGAGCAGGTTGGCGACAAAAAGATGTGTCACGACGACGTCGAATCTTTCCTTTCGCATGAACGCATAGAGTCGCATGAATGCGGGGATATCCCATGTGGAGCGGAATTGAAAACAGCGGTCGATGCTGACCTGATCCGCATACGAATCCTTCTGTTCTGCAAAGATGGTGACGAGCGTTGGCTCGTACACCTCTCGGTCGAGCGCGCGCAGGAAATGCACGAGCAGCTTTTCGGCGCCGCCGACACTAAACCTCGGAACGACAAAAAGAATCTTCGTCTTTCTCATTTCGTTAGGAGATACTCCCTCAGGCCCTCGTCGAACGTATAGGAAGGTTTCCATCCCAATGCCTTGATGCGCGTCGAATCGGTTTGATACTTCATGTCCATCCCCGAACGGTGCTCGGGAACAGTCGCTATTTTTTTGCCGGTGACCTCCTCGACCTTTTTGATGAGATCGACCACCGTGTAGCCGTTGCCTGCCCCTACGTTGTATACGCCGTCACCCTTTTCGAGCACCAGGTCAAGGGCGGAAGGGATGTTTTTCACATAGAGAAACTCCCGATACCCTTTGCCCTCATTGTGCAGCGGCACCGGGTGCCCCGTCTGCAGGCTTTCTTTGATGCGCGCGAGGATTTTGGCGCGGTCCTGCCGGGGCCCAAAAATATTGCACGGGCGGATTTCTACGGTACGCCCGAGAAGTATGGGATACGTATTTTCGTACGCGACACGCATGAGAGACCCGGCGGCTTTGGAACACGCATAGGGGCTACGCGGTGCGAGCATTTCGTCTTCCCGCATCGGATGGTCGCACTCGCCATACACCTCGTCGGTAGACACGTAGACGATTTTTTTGAGATCCGGCAACTGACGCGCCGCCTCAAATGCGTGCGTCGAGCCCAGCATGTTCTTCTCAAAGGTGCGACGCGGTTCGCGGATGGAGTAATCGACGTCGGTGATCGCTGCCGCATGCACGATATAGTCCGGCTTTTCACGCACTATCCTTTCAACAACTTCGAGATGCGCCATGTGCGCGTGGATATGCTTGAACGATCCGTCAATAATCTGCGGATTGCTTCCCTCGGAGAGATTGTCGACAACGACAACATCCCACCCTTTCTGCACGTAGCATTCGGTGACGTGGGAGAAAATAAAGCCAAGGCCGCCGGTGATGAGAATTTTCGGCCCTTCCTTCTTCTCCTTTTTGCGCCACCAAACCATTAGCAGGATTTTGCCACGAAGGAGTGCTATAGTCACGCGTGCATATATTCTCTTAGCCCATGCGGCCGCATGGCAGAAGCGAATATCGGTCGTGCACGGAAGTCTCATGCTATAGTCGGAATCAATGAAGATCGCCTATGTGGCCGCAATACGCCTTCCCACTGATCGCGCGCATGGCTACGCAATAATGAAAATGTGCGAGCAATTCGCCTCGCACGGCGCGAAGATCGAGCTCTACGTCCCTACGCGCCGCCACGGTATCAAAGAAGATCCTTTCACGTATTACGGGATAAAGCCGACGTTCAGTATCCGCAAACTCTGGGCGACCGACCTTTTGGGCAAATTTGAGAACTCTCGTCTTGCCTTCGCGCTCGACCAGCTCACGTTCCTCCTCTCCTTGCTGATGCATCGCTTCGATAAGACGGTGTACACAAGAGACTACCAAGTCGCTCTCTTTGCCCGCGCAAGGGAGATCGTTCTTGAAATACACAGCATTCCGGAGCGCACATTTCTTTTTTTCCGCGCAGTCTCCCGCGCCCCTAGACTTGTTGTGATAAGCAACGGCCTGAAAGAAGCATTTGTAAAAGGCGGCGTGCCTTCCGAGAAAATAGTAGTAGCACCTGATGCGGTGGATCTCGCAGAATTCGACATCAAACCTTCGCGCGACATATGGCGTAGCTATGGCGTCGATCCGAACAAGAAGATTGTTCTGTACACGGGACACTTTTACGGGTGGAAAGGGGGAGAAACACTCGCGAATGCCGCAAAATATCTGCCCGATGGAGTGGAGACCGTGCTGATGGGCGGTGTTGATCGCGAGCTTGCAGAATTCAAAAAAACATACGCGAGCGATCGAGTGCACGTGATCGGATACCAGCCGCGCGCGAAAATGGCTTCGATCACCATGTCGGCAGATATTCTCGTGCTTCCCAATAGCGCAAAGCCAAAAATTTCCTCTCACTACACTTCCCCACTCAAACTTTTTCAATACATGGCGGCAGGTGTGCCAATCGTGGCCTCCGACCTTCCGAGCATCAGAGAAATTCTCACTGACGAAACAGCGTTTTGGTTTGCGCCGGATGATGAGCGCGCGCTCGCGCGGCAAATCGAGTACGTCCTCTCACGCCCCGATGAGACACGCGAAAAAGCGGCGAGGGCGCGCGAAAACGTGAAAAAATACACATGGGACGCGCGTGCATGGGCGATTTTAGCGCACATTCAGCGCACCTAGCGGACAGGTTCTTTTACTTGAGCCTATAGTAGTGCAGTTTCGTTATTGGTTATTCTTATAGGAGTTTGAGGCGTGCGTATGGGTCGTGGCTT
>CAYVHJ010000069.1:3190-3908 GCA_964451235.1 uncultured Candidatus Saccharibacteria bacterium
ACTACACTTCCCCGCTCAAGCTCTTCCAGTACATGGCGGCAGGCGTGCCGATTGTTGCCTCCGACCTTCCGAGCATCCGCGAAATTCTCACCGACGAAACAGCGTTTTGGTTTTCTCCCGATGATGAGCACGCGCTCGCGCGTCAGATCGAGTACGTCCTTTCACACGCGGACGAAGCTCGCGATAAAGCAGATCGAGCACACGAAGATGTAAAGAAATACACGTGGGACGCGCGAGCGCGCGCGATCTTGGGACACGTCCAACAGATCTGAAGAATCCACTTAGTACGAGACCTTGTAGACGTGCAGCTTTGTGATCGGCTCTTCGTAGACGAGTTCGAGACGAGCAAACGGATCGTCGATGCCTAAAAAGCTCTTGTAGCGATAGCGAAGATAGAGGTCGTAGTCCGCAAGATACTGAATACCTTCGTCCTGCATGTAGCTCCAAACATCTTTTCGCTGCAGAGCGGCGAGCGCTTCGTTGTTTACGAGCCCATCGAGATTCACCACGCGATGCGTCGAGAAATACCCTTGAATGCCGGAGTTGAACGCTCCGAGCAGCGCATCTGCCGGAAGATTAGCGTTCATCCATTGCGTCGTTTCGAGCATTTGCCGCTGGGGCGCTGCGACATCCTGCAGGCTCTTGCTCCAGCCTACATAGAAAAGAAAGAGCGAGAACAGAATAAGAGGAACCGCAATGAACCGGTGCATGTAGCCTT
>CAYVHJ010000070.1:0-3870 GCA_964451235.1 uncultured Candidatus Saccharibacteria bacterium
AAGACAGCAGCAAGTGTCACAATAAGAGCGGCCAATTTCAGGGCATGCCTGCGCAGGCTCTTCATACGGAAGCATCATACGCATAACCGGCCACGTGTGCCAGAAGTGACTTCGCGAGCTTCATATAAGCTTCTGTCATACCTTTGAACATGCATCTATAATGCTCCTATGGGTCTTGCTCCGTACACAAAAAAACGCAATTTCAAAAAGACACCGGAGCCGCGAGATGATCGAACGCATAGCCGCCGCACGAAGCCGATTTTTGTCGTCCAGAAACATTTTGCGTCTCATCTGCACTACGACTTCCGTCTCGAGCAAGACAGTATCCTCAAAAGCTGGGCCGTCCCAAAAGGCCCTCCAAAAAAGGCGGGCGAAAAGCGTCTTGCCGTTCAGGTGGAGGATCATCCGCTCGCCTACGCGAGCTTCCACGGCACGATCCCGAAGGGAGAATACGGCGCGGGCAAGGTGGAGATCTGGGACAAGGGGACGTATGAGATCTCCGGGCGTGAACGCGGCGCTGTGAGCTTCGTCCTGCACGGAAAAAAATTGAAGGGCAGGTTCTCGCTCGTTCGATTTCGCCCGCCGCGGCAGTGGCTCCTCATCAAGCAAAAAACAACTCGTCCATGAAAACACACAGGAAGAACCTAGTGGGTGTAAATCTGGAAAAGGTCTTTTGGCCCAAAGAAAAATACACGAAAGGCGATGTTATTAACTACTACGAAAAGATCTCGTCGTTCATTCTCCCCTACCTGAAGGATCGGCCGATGGTCATGAATCGGCATCCCAATGGTGCAACAAAACGCGGTTTCTTTCAGAAAGATTCGAGCAGTCTCAACCTTCCCAAATTCGTAAAGACGGCGACGCTGCGCTCCGAAACCGACAACAAGAAAGTGCGCTATGTCGTATGCAACAACAAGGAAACCCTTCTCTATCTCGCAAACCTCGGGTGCCTAGAAATGAATCCATTCGCCTCCAAAATGACGGCTCTGCACAAACCGGATTTTTTCATCATCGATCTCGATCCGTCGGGCCCGCCTGCACGCAACGCGCGGGCAGGAAATTCATTCGATGAGGTCGTCGCGGTCGCGCGAGAGCTGCATCGCATTCTCGAAGAGATCGGCATCAGGAATAGCGTTCCGAAAACATCGGGAAAGAAGGGAATGCATGTCTATGTTCCCCTCCACGGTGCGTACAGTTACGATGTCGCACGCGAGGTCGCAAAATTACTTGGAGAATTGTTGCGAGAGCGTATGCCAAAACTCGTCTCGATTGAACATTATCCGGCAAAACGGCGAGGGAAAATCCATCCCGATTACATGAGAAATGCGCTCGGCCAAACGGCCGCGGCTCCCTACTCTCTGCGGCCTTTTGCCGGCGCTACTGTTTCGACTCCATTAGAGTGGAGCGAGGTGAAAAAGGGGTTGAAGCCCTCGCAATTCACGATAAAAACAATTCACGCGCGCTTGAAAAACAAGGGGGATCTTTGGAAGCCCGTCCTTGGGGCTGGTGCCGACCTGCGGAAAATTGCCGCGAAGTTAGAGAAGATGCTCTCCGCGCGCCAATAATTATGACCGCAAGCGCGATCCATATCCACGTCTTTTTGGGCATATGCACTACTTCATCCGCACACCCTTAAATGCTTTGCCTTTCTTTGCCATTTGATCCATGAAACGGCCAGTTTTGTTGTTGACCTTCGTCCAGCGCTTATTGCGACCAGAGAGAACCTGCGATCGATATCGCACTTCGCCCTTGCGGCCATGTCCCTTTCTAGCATTGTGTGCCATGCTTCTATTGTACCGACTCTCGAGAAGACGCAACCACTTATCCACCGGACTGCCAACTTGAAATGAATTCGAATTGATAGAAAAATCCTAGAACATTTAGGAATAGATTGTCCCGAATCGAGAACCCAACAAAAAGCTCAAACCCCACGCCAAGTGCCACGACCGCGAGAATCGGTAGCCGCCACGCGAGCAGGAATCCGAGCGCTTCTCCGAGCGTGTCGAAGAGAGAATTGATGATGCTGTCGCCCACGTAGCCTTGCGCGAGCGCCTGCTGCCGATAGTGCTCAATAAGCCACGGCGTATTCTCGATTATTTCCCATCCGACTTCGATGCCGAGTGCAATGAGAAACCTCGCTGCAATCGGCAGCCGCGGGAAGAAATACCAGAGCGCGAGGTAGAAAAGGAAGCCATGAATGATGTGCGAGAACGTGTACCAATCGGTGAGATGCTGCGAATTCCCGCTGCCGAGCACGACACCTTCCCACAGCTTCACGTACCCGCAATCGCAGATCGCCGGCTGCCCGAAGAACCAAAGTGCAATCGCCTGTATGCCGAGCAAGAGAGCCGAGAGTGTAATGATTTTGTTGAGCATGCTAGCCGAGGTACGAACCAACCGCGACGCCGACGGCTATCGCGATACCGCCGATGATGGCCATACGCAGAGCACTTTTGAGAAGTGACGTTCGCGAGAGCGCGCCACTCACGAGCCCGAGCACGAAGAGCGTCGCGACCGAGACCGCGACAGAGAGCGTGAACGCTGTATCACCCCCGAGAATAAGGTATGGAAAGAGCGGGATGAATCCCGCGGCAAAATACGAACCAAACATGATTACGCCTCCAAGGAAAGAACCCGAGGGGGTGGCCTCCCGTTTGGTCGTAAACTCTTCGGCCGATGTTTCCGAAAGAAAACTTCCCGCTGCCATCGAGAATGCCTCGACGAAGATGAGAACAAGACCGGTGAGAAGAATCGTCTCGCGTGCGACCCCCGCGATCGCGATCCCCGAGAGAAGCCCCACAGTCGAAACCAAACTATCCTCAACGCCAAAAACAAAATTCCGAAAATACGTCGCCCGCATCAGGAAATCATATCATCGCTTTGTATCAATGCTCTGTGTATCTTTGATGTCATTGAGTATCTTCTTCACTTCGCTAAGCGAGCCCTCGTCGATGACCGAAATCGGCAGCGCAGTGATTTTCTTCTTCTTGAGCGCTGCGAGTTTTGCGTTTACCTCCTCGGGAGAAACAGTATCGCGCTTGGAGAGAAAGACGTGCTCGCTTTTTTCCAGTAATTTCGGATTAAATTTCTTCAGCTCGTCGCGAATTATCGCGTAGTCGCGCATCACGTCGTCGGAATCTGCCGAGACAAGGTGAAAAAGCGTTTTTGTGCACTCGATATGTTTGAGAAATTTCACGCCAAGCCCCTTACCTTCGGAGGCTCCTTCGATGAGCCCCGGAATGTCGGCAATGATGAGGCCATAGTAGGCGCCGAGATTGGGCTCCAGCGTCGTAAAGGGATAGTCGCCCACCTTGGCCGCAGCGGCTGTGAGCTCGTTGATAAGGCTCGATTTGCCCGCATTCGGGAGCCCCATTAATCCTATGTCGGCGATGAGCCGTAGCTTGAGCCGGAAAGTCGCCACGTCGCCCTCCGTCCCCGCTTCGAATTCTTTCGGCGAGGTGTTGGAGCCGGAGCGGAATTTGAAATTGCCGCGCCCGCCGTTCCCCCCACCTGCTGCGAGTATCCGCTCGCCCGCGCGCGTGAGCTCGAGTGTCAAGCCGCCCTCCATCTTGCCGCGCCTCCCCACAGTCGGCAACTTAAGTACTGTGTCTGGCCCATCGGGGCCGTCGATAAACTGCCCACGGCCGTTGCCGCCCTCTTTGGCTTGTATCTCCTTGCGGCTCGCAAACGGTTTCAGCGCATTAATGTCTGGGATGCCTTCAAAATAGATATAGCCGCCACGCCCGCCGTCGCCACCGGTGGGGCACTGCATCAGCTTCACCTTATTGAACGCGACAGCGCCGCGCCCGCCGCGCCCCGCGCGCAGCGTCATCGTTACTTCGTCCACCAACATGCGGTGATGCTAACACA
>CAYVHJ010000071.1:0-3858 GCA_964451235.1 uncultured Candidatus Saccharibacteria bacterium
GTGATGGTTCGATTGGCTCGCTTCCGGCGAGGTCGGCGATGGTGCGGGCGAGTTTGATGGTGCGGTGGTAGCCGCGCGGAGAGAGCTTCATCGAGCGCGCCGCCGCTTGGAGCGCGGATTCGGCTTTGTCTGAAAGATTTGCCAGTGACTCGATGTGTTTTGCCTTCATGTCAGCGTTCGCGAACATACCGGGATGTTTCTCAAAGCGGGCATGCTGCCGCGCTCGCGCGGCAGCAATGAGCTCGCGGGCGGCCTTCGTCTCGCCTCCCTTTCCCTTTGCTTTCTGCGCAAGTGACTCTGGCGGCATCTCCCCCACATGAACCCACATGTCGATGCGATCGGCAACCGGCCCCGAAATTTTGCGCCGGTATTTTTCAATCGCATAGGGCATGCAGCGGCACCGAGGCGATCCCCAAAATCCGCATGGGCATGGATTCAGCGCGGCGATGAGCATGAAGCGCGCCGGAAAGGTTGCCGACCCTCTCGCGCGCGAAATTGAAACAACATGATCTTCCAGAGGTTCGCGCAGTGCATTAATAACATCGCGATGGAACTCCGGGAATTCGTCGGCAAAGAGAACGCCACGATGCGCCAGAGTTGCCTCGCCGGGGCGCGGCAGAGAGCTGCCGCCGCCAATCAAAGCAGCATAGGAAGAGGTGTGATGCGGGGATCGGAAGGGTGGACGGAACATTGCGCCGCCGGAAAGGTTTCCTGCGAGCGAGTGGATTGTCGTAACCTCGATCATCTCCTCTTCGGAGAGATCGGGCAGGATCGCGGTCGCTGCACGGGCAAGGAGCGTTTTCCCAGTGCCCGGCGGGCCGTAGAGGGCGATGTTGTGGCGACCGGCGGCGGCAATGACGAGGCCGCGCTTGCCGCTTTCTTGTCCGCGGATGTCGTCGAGGGCGAAATCATCGCTCTCACTCGTCCGTGCGCGCGGCGTGATACGTCTCGGTACATCCTTCTCATTTGTTAATTGCTCCAAAATGTCTTCGAGCGAGGCAACCGGATGCACGCGTATGTCGGAGATAAGCGACGCTTCTTCCGCATTCTCTTCGGGAACATAGATGTCGGTGAACGCGCCGCGTGCTGCGCTTGCGATCGAGAGCGCGCCGAGAATAGGGCGGATAGTGCCATCGAGCGCGAGCTCTCCGGCGAACAATTTTCCCTTGGGATTAAAGTTTGCCTGTTCGGACGCAAGAAGGAACGAAAGCGCAAGCGGCAAATCGAAGACCGCACCCTCTTTTTTGAGCGCGGCGGGCGCGAGAGAGAGAACAATCTTTTTGTTGCTGCGTTTTGGCGACTCGAGTTCGCCGGGAGTATCCGTATTCTTTATCGCGGCGGCGATCCGATCCTTTGCTTCCTCGATCGATTTGTCGGGAAGTCCTACGATCGTGAAGGCGTGTAGGCCCCGCCCGATATCGCACTCGACGGCAACGATCGGCGCCTTGGGGAGCATCGGCTGCGCGCCGTATACCCGCGCAAAACCCGATGCAATTTTTTGCTTTTCCGTCACGCGATTATTGTAGCGCGTTTAGGCATGTTCAATGCACGTGGACGCGGCGGGATTTGCTTCGAGGCGGTCGAAGGGGATTGGTTTCTTGCAGACATCACAGGCTCCATAGCTGCCGGCGTCCATTTTTTCGATTGCCTTTCCTATTTCTTTGTGCCGCTTTTCGAGCTCCTCGACGAGGGGGATGTTCGTGGAAAGTTCTTCGATGTTATCGGCAGAGTCATTCGGGTCTGGCTCCTCGCCCTGCGACCCCGACGTACCCTGCCAATCTCGATTCACTTTCCTGCCGTGTTCGGCGAGTTCTTCCTCGAGAGAGTCGCGCTCCGCTTCTAGGTTCGCACGCAAATCGTCCATCTGATCTTCGCTCAAGTCTGACATGCAGGGAGTATAGCAGGGTAGCTTTCAGCTGTCAGCTTTCAGAAGGCAAACGATGAGAGGGATTCAGAATTCTCTGAAAGCTGGAAGCTGACAGTTGAAAGCTATTCTAGAGTTTGCGTTCAGCTCTCAGGCGGGAGAGGATTTCGGTGAAGGAGTACGGACTCTCCGCGATGACGAGGAGCTCGCGCGTCAGGAAGGAGTAGTACAGCTCGATCATGCCCGCGTCGTCCTTCAAGACGCGGACGTCATAGTTACGCATGACCACATCTTCGAAGCGGCGCTTCTCCGGCAATCCTCCCGCACCAAGCACCTGATCGGGCACTGGCGTGAACACTGGCGAGAAGTCTGCATTCATCGTTTCTTCCCACCGGAGCATCCCGGCAAACGCACGCTCGTATGATAGAACGGGAATCACGAAAAGCGGCGCGTTTTCGTCCACCGTGTGGAGACCGAAGAAAAAATCGTCGGGGAGCGCGCGAAAAAGCTCCTCGGGCACCCGCGCGCCGAGAGCCCGCAGGAATTCTTCGAGAGACGCGGTCCGCTCGGTCATCACGTCTTCTTCGGATGTTTCAGTGACAACCGGTATGATGCGGGTGATCGAACCGAGCGTGCCGCCTCCGCCCTTCCTCGCTTGAGCAAGGAGCCGCTTGAGGTCGATAGAAGAGGTATTATCGAGAGGGAACGGCACACCGTTTTCGGCAAACAAAAGCGAGCTCTGCGAACTCGCGCTTGGGGCGGGTGAGCGTTCTTCCATAATGAGGAAGACGCCGAGGAATGCCGCTCCCCCCAGGATGACAAGAAGCGCCGCGGCAAAGAGGACGCCGCGGCTCCTGCGGGAGCGGACCGCGCTCACTACCTCTCGCTCTTCCTCCGCGCTGCCGCGGCGTTTTTGGCTCTCCAGCGCGGCTGCGCGCACAAGAGAGATTTTTTTTACTCGGATAATCTTCTGCAAATCGTTTTTGAGCGTTCTCAAGGGCGAGACGATCGAAGATGCGAGACCCTCGCCTTGTTTCGCCGGCTCACCTGCCGGTGTCGCCGAAGCTGCACTAGGAGCTGCGGGAGCAGGTTCTTTTTTTGGGGATACTGCCCGCTGTGGCGGGACTGCACCGAGAGTAGTATCAAATACCTTAGATTCTTTGGCAGGTGTCTCCGGCATGCGTCGCTCCGGAAGCTTTATCTCCTTGAGGATGTTCGCGATTGCCTCCTGCTCTTTTGCGAATTCCGCCGGCGCGCGTATCGGGAGCGGGATTGCAGAGGCGGAGGATGCGGGGGGAGGCGGAAGCGGTGGCGTTTGCGGGGAAACAGATTGAGGTGGAGAAGGCACGGATTTCTCCGGTGGCGCAAATGCAATGCTATCGACGGCTGATGGAAGAGCCGGCGGCTTTGAAGGAGATGCAGGTTTTACGATCGTCTCTTCTATGATGCGCGCCTCCGGCTCGGGAGTCGGTTGCGATGCAGCGGCCGCTCGCTGCGGCGGAGCACTAGATCCGCCTGCGGAACCCGCGATTGGTTTCTCGTCTGCCATGCTCGTTTCCTCCGCCCTGACCCGGTTTCAACCCCTTGCGTGCGGCCCACTCCGGATCAGCGGCTTTGATGGAAAGATTATACCGTCCTTTTTCATCGATTTCTTTTAGAATGACGGGGACGATGTCTCCCAGCCGTACGGCGTCGGAGATTTTGTCGATGCGGAAGGGTGCTACCTCTGAAACGTGCACCAACCCTTCGGCATTACCGCCGATTTTCACGAACGCGCCGAAATCCATCAAGCGCGTGACAGGGCCCTCGAAGCGATCGCCCACCACATACTCCCGCGTGAGGTCGACGATTTCCTTGAGCGCCGCCTCCGCTGCGCCCATTTTGCCGGTCACGAAGACCGTGCCGTCCTCCTCGATTGTGATGTCGTCGCAGCCGGTGCGCTCTTTGATGCCGTTGATGGTTTTCCCTCCGGGGCCGATGACGAGGCCGATCTG
>CAYVHJ010000072.1:0-3781 GCA_964451235.1 uncultured Candidatus Saccharibacteria bacterium
TCTTTTCGGGCGGGAAGTGTCCGAGATCCTCGACGTTGATGACAGTCTCGTCTTTATACTTTATGAGTCCGATCTCGCGCGCAATCTCGATGTTCGTTCGCATCGAGCGGCCGTCAATGACAACCTTCTTGCCGTACTGTTCGGCGAAGTGCATGACGCGGATAAGGCGCTCGAGATGCGAGGCGAACATCGCCACGATGAGACGGCCTTTGGAGTCTTTGATGATTCCTTCAAGGGTGCGGTACACGATCGACTCCGGAATGGAAAAGCCGGGCTGCCAGACGTTCGTCGAGTCCATAAGGAGGAGAAGGACGTTGCGCTTCTTGAAGATAGAGAATTCCTGATGTTCTTCTTCGGTCGGCTCGCCACCCTCGTGGTCGAGCTTGATGTCGCCCGTGAAGACGACATCTCCCCATGGCGTCTCCAGTATGATGCCCATGGAATCTGGGACCGTGTGGGTCACCGAAAAGAACCGGACGGTCGCGTTGCCAAGCTTTATTGTCTCATCGTTCTCGACCTCGCGGATGTTGACCTGCGAGACATGCGCGAATTCTTCCTGTCGTTTG
Organism: uncultured Candidatus Saccharibacteria bacterium; assembly: GCA_964451235.1. Taxonomy (GTDB): domain Bacteria; phylum Patescibacteriota; class Minisyncoccia; order Phycocordibacterales; family UBA2100; genus UBA10103. The sequence continues at coordinate 567 of CAYVHJ010000072.1, forward strand.
CGTATCATCTTGCCAGTGAGACGGCGAGTGTAGATCTTGGTGGTCGCCGTATCATTAAAGAAAAAGGGAATGCCGCCGATGTGGTCGAGGTGGCCGTGGGAGATGAGGAGTCCGCGGATTTTATCTCGGCGCTCCTCGAGATAGGTTGTGTTTGGAAGAATGTAATCAACGCCCGGCGTCTCCTCCTCGCGGAATTGAAAGCCGCAGTCGAGGATGAAGATGTCTCCGCCATACTCGACGGCCGTCATGTTGCGGCCGATTTCCTCCACACCCCCTAAGGGGATGATGCGGACAGTATCAGCTGCCGGCTCCGGTATCACGCTTCTGGCTTCCCGCGGAGCGCTTGGCCGGTGTTCGACGCGTACGCGTCCGCCGCGCCCGCGCGGCGGACGCATGTATCTCGCGCCGCCGCGGAGAGCGCTCCTCCCGGGGCGCGTGCGCGTGTGCGGAGGCGCCCCCATGCGCGAGTGAGAATGTTGGTCCGGTACCATCATAGTATGTGCGTTATTCTGAAATGCTGTTGGTAAAGATGTTCCAAACACGCTCGGTGTCCGTATACCACTCGTGCACGTTCAGGAAGCGCTCCGAGGGAGTGGTGAGGGCGCCAAGCTCGATGCCTCCGATTTTTGAGGGAACGACGTAAATAAATTCAGGCGCATATAGAAAGACGGCCGGCTTGTCGCTTTCGATCAGCCTCTCCAATTGTCCGTAGAGTTTCTCGCGCTCACGCCGGCTCGTTGTTTCCCGCGCGCGCGTCAATATCGTGTCGGCTTTGCTGTTTGTGTAGAGAGCGATGTTCAATCCGGGGTCGTTCCGCTGCGAGGAATGCCAGAATGCAAAGAGATCGAGCGATCTTCCCACGACTTCTCCGAAAAGTGCCGTCTCGTAGTTTCGCGGCCGGAGCACGACAGAGTTTAGTTCCGAGAGCGAATAGACCTGCACGTTTACTTTAATGCCGGCTGCTTCCCACATACTCGCGAGCATCTCTGCGGTCGCCGAAAGCTCCGGCTCGTCCGCTGTTGCGAGCGTAAATTCGAGAACAGTTTTTTTCTTTGTCCATAAACCTGCTTCGTCATCAAACGTCCAGCCTCCGCGGGAAAGAATATCTCGTGCAGCCGCCGCATTTTTAGCCGATGTCGTGTTTTTCGTTGCATCGAGTGCTATGGGCTCGGGTGTTGCAGGAGAAACTGTACCGAGTATTCCCGGCGGAATCGGCCCATCGAGTACCACGCCGAATCCATTCAAAACCTCGTCAATGAGGCGCTTTTTGTCGACGGCCGCGTCTAAGGCAGAGCGGACCGCCTGCTCCGCGAGCACGGTGTTCTTGCTTTGGTTCAGGAAAACGCCGAAGGTGCGCGGAAGCGCAGAGCGTACAATAGAGGCGCCTTTTCTCGTGAGGTTCTCAACTTCGGAAGGGGAGATGCTCGCGATGCTATCAATCCGTCCGGCATTGAAGGCGGCGATGAGTTCTTCCTCGTTCCGATAGAAGAGAAAGGTGATTTTCCCGAGGTAAGGCTGCCCGAGTGCAAAGTTCTCAAATGCCGACAGTTCGTAGCGCGTTGCGGAACCGGTCGAGCTTGTTTTGAAATCGTCGACGCGATACGGCCCGCTTCCGACAGGTTGGGTATTGAGAGGATGGAACGGAAACTCTTCGGCGGACACATCACTCCACAGAGCCTTCGGCAAAATTCCGAGTGCCGTGTTTTCAAGGAAGGGAGCATATGCGTGAGGCAACGTGAAGACAACGGTTCTCGGATCCGGTGCCGAGACGGAAACTCCCTCCCAATCAGCACGTCGCGCGCTCTTGATATCGGGGTTTTGTGCCCGCTCAATCGTGAAGAGCACATCAGCCGAGGTGAGTGAGGAGCCGTCGTGGAAGGTCAACTCGTCGCGCAGCCTGAACGTGTAGACAGTCCCCTCCTCCGATATGTCGTAACGTTCCGCGAGGTCGGGAATCAGCTCTCCGTTTGGAAGGGCGCGCATAAGGCCGGAGTAAACCAAGGCAGTCAGATCTTTGTCTGGCCCGGAAAGCGAAAGCAGGGGGTTCACAAACCGTGCAGGACCGATGACCCCCTCGGTCAAGGTACCTCCGTGCGACGGGACTTGCACCGAAACCACGGCGGTGACGCCCGCAATGATCGCGAACATGCTCACGGTAAGCAGCACCGTGAGTACCGAAACGAGGAGGTGCTCGCCGGGAGAAAGCATTCGGCGCAGGGATTCGTATCGGGAAAGATGCGGCACGTCGCGGTGCTTCATCAATTTGGTTTTGAGGTTCTCGGGTATCTGCCGAGAGGAGTCGTAATCGGAAATCATCCCATTAGAAATGAACGAAGACTAACAAATTGCGTTCATTAGATTAGTTCTCATAAATGTACGTTTTTAGAGTTACCTCCGTTCGCACGTCTTCTATTTCTAACGGGACGGGTGGCGCGTCAGACGCGCAGCGCAAACCTAGAAGGTGCGCAACGTTAGCTTATTAGTAAATTGAGTACTGCCGATAAAACAAAGAGTATTGCAATGCCGATCGTAGCATAGAAGAGTGTTTTTTCCAAACCGCGGCGGGTGTGGAAACCCGAGCTGAAGTTGTCTGCTCCGAACGCTCCTCCCAAGGACGCTCCCGTGCGCTGCAAAACAATCGCGCCGATGAGAAGAATAGAAAGCGCGATTTGCACGTACGGCAACGAAACGAGGAGAAAACCCATCAGGCGCAAGGTTACCACACTTGCGCGTGGCGTGCAAGTTGACTCTTCGTACCGTCTTCACTATATTGTGAGCCGCCAGGCAGTCCTCGGAGGGCGTCGCGAGAGGCTGCCGCACCGAACATTTTAACAGGATTGATAGTAATCTCTATGAAGAAAGAATCGAAGAAATCAGTCGGCATAGTTCCGCTTAACGACCGTGTCTTGGTGAAACCTATCGAAGCGGACGATGAGAAATCTCCCGCAGGTATTATCATTCCCGACACGGCGCAGAAAGAGAAGCCGGAGCGCGGCAAGGTGATCGCCGTCGGTCCCGGCAAGCGCGGCGATGACAACGAGCTTATACCGGTATCGGTCAAGGTCGGAGACACGATCATCTTCTCGAAGTATGGATACGATGAGGTGAAGATCGATGATGTGGAGTACTACATTATCTCCGAGTCCAATATCTTGGCTATTATCAAATGAATTTACTAAAAGCTAGCAGCTAGAAGCTAAAAGCTATTCTTTATG
>CAYVHJ010000073.1:0-3776 GCA_964451235.1 uncultured Candidatus Saccharibacteria bacterium
GATTATTGACGCTGGTCTATCGAGATGCTGTGGATATTGGGGTGTGAGAAGTTACCGCCGCAATTGGCTCTCAAAATGAGCTTCTTCCTCATTACCATCCCTATTTGATTTCTATTTCCCTTATCATCGTCTTTTGGCGCACCCCTCGCCCGCTTTTATCGGTACTGTAAAGTTCATTGTGTCTGCGCGCTGTGGATAAACCCAAATTGATGCACCGGATATCTCGACCAGTTCCGTGTTTCAAAGTCTTTGATGATGATAAATACATAGTCCAGTAATCGGTCAGGACTTTCAAATGACAGTTTGTTTTTTGTTCCTTTGCGAATGAAACGGTTCACGTTCTCGATGGAGTTGGTGGTGTAGATCAATCGACGAACGTCTGGATGAAAGTGCACGTAGGAAAAATAGTAGTCGAGGTTGTTGTTTTTGAAGTGGCGGTGCAGATTCGGATACTTTTCTTTCCACGCATCGAGAAAGATTGCGAGCTTCTGTTTCGCAGCTCCCACCGTCGCTTCCAGATGAAAGTTGTCGAAGACGTGTTTGAGATCGGTAGCAACGGCTTCCTTGTCGCGGGGGCGAATATCGCGTAGCACGTTCCGCATCTTGTGCACGACGCATGATTGGAAATGTGTTCCCGGAAAGAGTTCATGCACGACATCCGGCATGCCTTCCAAGCCGTCAGCAATGAGCACATCAACGCGCTCAAGACCGCGTTTCTTTGCAGTCATCAAGACCTCGCGCCAGCTTTCTGCAGATTCGGTGGGGTACACGGCAAGCGCAAGAATCTCCCGTTTTTCCTCGCTGTTGACCCCGTAGGCGATGTAGACGGGTTCCTTCTGGTATGAGTCCCCGCGACGGACGGTGATGAAGATGGCGTCGCAGAAGATAGCCCGGTAGTGCCAATCAAGAGGTGATCTCTCCCACGCGAGACGGACACCGTGAAATTCCTCGGCAAGTTTTGAGATAGACGTATGCGATATCTGATTGCCGAAGAAACTCTGCATCAGGTCTTCGATGTCCCGCGTCGTCATGCCTTTGGTGTAGAGCGCAAGACAGAATTCAGAGACTTGCTCTTGAGATAATTTGAAGAGCTCGAGCGCGATTGCCGAGAAACCGTTCTGTCGTGTACGCGGCACGTTGATCATGATGCCGTTGCCCATGAGCGCTTTGAGAGATCGTGAGTAGTATCCGTTGCCTTTGTCAGAGCCGATGTTGTCCAGGTATTCAGCGCGCTCGAGCGCAAGGAGCTCGGTGATGTTGTGCCGGACGAATTCTTCAAGCGAGAGGCCGGTCATTGCGGCGCGCATATTTTTGAGCGAGGTTTGCATCAGTGTTTCAACTCTGCTCATCTTTTTCTTTTCTACTGTTTTCATGTGTGCTGGTTTGTTATGTTGCTAATGGCCAGACACAATTCATTTTACGGTACCCTTTTATCGGGCGAGGGTCGGGCTCTCGGCTACCGCCCGAGCCCCTTTCCGGTCTCGGCCCATTGGGCTTCGATCCCTTTGCGTTTCGTTCTCATTGCTTTGTGCCGCGGTGGCACATTTTCCCGCCTTAGTGTTTCTCCCGCCCCCCTTTAAGTTCATCGCAGGCGCCCAGGGGTCATTCCCCTCACCTGTTCTTTCCAGCGTCCTTTCGCGAGCGTGGGCCTCCGGCATCAACTGCAGTGATGATGCTGGGATCCTGCGCTCGCGCAGGGCACGCATCAAGCGTGCGCACTGTTACTAGCCAAAGGAGATAGTTATGACCGATCAACCACCATTGTATCGGGCCTACACCGTCATAGAGCGCGAGAAGAACCAACCCCCTTTCTGGCTCAACATCGGCAGTGCCTTCGCGCACAAGGACGGCAAGGGCTTCAACGTGATCCTGCAGGCATTGCCCATCAACAGCGGCAAGCTGGTGCTGCGCCTCTACTTTTTTTTTAATGATACGGCGACCACCGAGAAGACCGTCGTGAAGCTCAAAAAGAAGGCCGAGCCACCAGCCGCGTAAGGTCCACGCCCACTGCAACCGGCCTCTTCGCGAGGCCGGTTCTTTTTGCCCCTCACAGTTATCCCCTCACCCGATTCGACTCTTCGCTTCTCTGAGCTACGATTCCGAGTTCGGGGGACGACCAACCTCCTAGACCACCTATGAAATACTTTATCTACTGTCGCAAATCATCAGAGGCCGAGGACCGCCAAGTCCTCTCCATCGAGTCACAACTCTCCACCCTTCACCGTACATTCGAAGCGCACGCCGACATCCGGGTCGTGGATATCTACCAAGAGGCGTACAGCGCCAAAGCGCCCGGGCGCCCGCTCTTCAACGAAATGCTGTCCCGCATCGAAAAAGGCGAGGCTCAAGGAATCATCACGTGGGCCCCCGACCGCCTTGCGCGCAACTCCATTGACGGCGGGCGCATCGTCTACCTGCTCGACCAACGCGTCATCACTGATCTGAAATTTGCAACCTACACCTTCGAGAACAACTCACAGGGTAAGTTCATGCTGCAGATCATGTTCGGGCAATCCAAATACTATTCCGACGCCCTCTCCGACAACGTCAAGCGTGGCAATCGCACCAAGATCGACAACGGCTGGCGTCCCAACCAGGCCCCTCTCGGCTATCTCAACGACACGCCCACCAAAACGATCGTCAAAGACCCCGTCCACTACCCGCTCGTACGCCGGATGTTCGAGATGATGCTCACCGGGGCCTATACGCCCAAAACCATCGCCCTCATCGCACGCGACGAGTGGGGATTTCGCACACCCAAAAAGAAGCGGATCGGCGGCTCTCCACTCGCCATGAGCTCCATCTACAAGATCCTGAGCAACCCGTTCTACGCCGGCACCATTATCTGGAACGGTCAATCGTTTCCTGGCAAGCACGATCCCGTCCTTACCCTCCAAGAATTCCAGAAGGTTCAAAGTTTACTTCAACGCCCCGGCCGACCGCGGGCTCAAAAATACTCCTTCGCCTACACCGGCATGATCCGGTGCGCCGCCTGCCACCACTGGCTCACCGCCGAGCACAAAACCAATCGCTATGGCTATCGTTATGTCTACTATCACTGCGCCAAAAGCCGCCTCGGCCCGCGCTGCGCCGCCCCCTCTGTCGAGGTCCAATCTCTCGAGCAGCAAATCGACGGCTTCTTGCGCTCTCTCGTCATCGACCCCGATACTCACTCCTACATCCTCGACGAGCTCGCTCGCGTCGGCGAGCAATCCGCCAAGCACAAGGACGCATCGCGGAAGTCCCTTCAGCAAGCACTTGAGCAAGCCCAATCCCAGTTCAACGAGTTGACCGGCTTGCGCCTCCGCAACCTATTGACCGACGCCGAATTCATCGTCCAGCGGCAGACGCTGCAGCAAGAACACCTCCGCCTGCGTGCAAAGCTTGCCCAAATCGACAATCCTGCAAATCCAATCGAACCTTTTTCCCAGGTCATTTCCTTTAGCGTTCAAGCCACGAATTGGTTTAAGCGCGGCGACGATCAAACAAAACGCCTCATCCTCGAAACTCTGGCATCGAACCTTTTTCTGACCGATAAAAAACTTAGCATTCAAGCCAAGAAACCGTTCCAGCAGGTAGCCAAAATCGCTGCCTCTCCACGACAGCTGCGGGACTTGGATTCGAACCAAGATTACCTGATTCAGAGTCAGGGTGCCTACCATTAGCAGATCCCGCAATATATCGCGCCCTTGCGGGCGTTAATCCACATCATGCCACAGGATGGAGGTGGGCTCAATCGTTCTTTTTATATGCCTCGGCTATCAATTCCGCAAAGC
>CAYVHJ010000074.1:0-3770 GCA_964451235.1 uncultured Candidatus Saccharibacteria bacterium
CGGGCGAGGCACTCAAGCACCTCGACGCATATAAGAAGGCAATAATTGCCAAGCGATAATTACAAAAAAGTTTACCCCGCACCGAGCTTTGCTGTGGTGCCGGGGCCGTTATTGCGAAGCGCTGATTCGCTATTCAGCTTTTGGGTGCGGGCTCTCTTTCGGCGCTGATTGCTGGAGCTTTGTGATGTCCTGCATGAGTTTGCGGAGGTCCGTCTGAATGTCCGCGAGTGTTTTTCTCTGCTCGACTTTTCGTTGTTCTTCCGCGGCTTCTTCAGATTCCTCTTCCTCCGTAATTTCCTCGACATCCTCGCTGATTTCTTCGACGTTCTCCTGAAGTTCTCCGACGTCTTCTTGAATCTCACCGATGTCTACCTGCATTTCCTCGATGTCTTCGCTCACCTCGGCGAGCTCTTGCGTCGTATAGTTTATCGTCATTTGAATAAAAATCGCGAGATAGATCGCCTCGAGCGAAACGACGATCGTGAGAACGCGGAACATGTCCTCGAACGCGATCCAATTCTCTCCCGCAGCGACGAAGAAGCCGACAAAGATGAGCGTGTGCACGATGATCGACGTAGGAGAGCCGATCCAGCGCGTGATGCCGACAGCCGTCTTCCAGATGTGATACGGATCTTTCATGGAAGCTTTGCTTGTCGGCAGTATACCCCCACATTGCTATAATTAAACGATGCAGACAGCGCTGGTGGGGAATACTCACCTCGTGGAAGGAGGTCCGGAAATGTTCCCCCGTATTCTCGCGTTGTTGGAGGAGGAAGACATCAAGACAAAAGGGAATCCCGACCTGTACGTAAGAGCATACAAACATTTCGGAATCGACGAGGCACGCGAGCTTCGCGATCGTGCCTCACTGCGGCCTCTCGGGGAGCGGCGTGTGTTTGTCATCGCGGCACCTGATATGAACCGCGAAGCGCAAAACGCACTTCTCAAAACGCTCGAGGAGCCGCCAGCTGGCGCTACCTTCTTCTTCATTCTGCCGTCACCCGAGACGCTCTTGCCGACGTTGCGCTCTAGGGTCCAGACGCTCGTTCTCGGAAAAAAGCCGCAGGAGGCTATCGGAGCAGGGGAGTTTCTTTCCGCATCTCCAGAGATGCGCCTTGACCTCCTGAAGCCGCTTCTAGAAAAAGGCGACGATGACAAACGCGATCTCGGCGCGATTCTTTCCTTTCTCGCGTCGCTCGAACGTATAGTAGGCAAAACGGGAGATAGTGCGGCGCTTCATGCAATCTACCGCGCCCGCAAGTACATTACGGATCGGGGTGCCTTGGTAAAGCCACTCTTGGAGCAGGTCGCGCTTCTTGTGCCTCGAGTGTGATATTGTTTTGGCTATGGCAAATTACGATTTCAAGCAATTTGACGCCAAGGTTGTTGCCGCCAAAGAATGGCTCGCGAAAGAGTATCGGGGGCTGCGCACTGGGCGCGCCACTCCGGCAATTCTCGATGGCGTGATGGTCTCGGCCTATGGCTCGATGATGTCTCTCAAGCAGGTTGCGAGCGTCGGCGTCGAAGATGCGCGGACGCTGCGCGTGCAGCCGTTTGACTCCTCTGTTCTCAAAGACATCGAACGGGCAATTACTGCGGCGAACCTCGGTGTCGGCACGACGACCGACGGCGCGATTGTGCGCGTCAGCTTTCCCGAGCTCACTTCCGAGCGTAGAGAGCAACTCGTGAAGTTTGCAAAGGGCAAGCTCGAGGAGGCGCGCACGACTGTACGAGTGGCGCGCGATGAGGCATGGAAAGACATTCAGGAAAAAGTGCGTACGAGTGCGCTTACGGAAGATGACAAGTATGCGCTCAAGGACGAGCTGCAAAAGCGCATCGACAAAGCAAACGAAGATCTTGAAGGCGCGTTTGAGTCAAAACAGAAAGAGATGAGCTCATGATGACAGCTCTACTTGTTGTAGGAATTCTTGTGTTCCTTATCGTTGTGCATGAGCTCGGGCACTTTATTGCCGCAAAGATTTCGAGAGTGAGGGTGGAAGAGTTTGGCATTGGCTATCCGCCGCGAGCGTTCACGATCGGCAAACTTGGCGGCACGGAATACACGCTCAATTGGATCCCATTCGGCGGCTTCGTGCGGCTCTACGGCGACGTGGGGGAAGAACAGCATGGAGCGGGAAGCCTCGTTGATGCCAACCGCGCGGTGCAGGCGCTTATCCTCGTCGCGGGAGTCGCGATGAACGCAGTCGTGGCATGGGCGCTTTTTACCACAGCGCTGCACGTGGGCATTCCCCGTGTTGTCGATGTGCCCGTGGAGGGCGAGGTGGTTCGCCTCATGATCGCAAACGTTGTGTCCGGCTCTCCGGCTGATTCTGCAGGCATCGCCGCCGGTGATGAAATTCTGGGACTCGAAGACGAGGACGTCGTCCTCACGAAGCTCACGCCGGATGCGTTCTCGGAATTTATTCGCGCGCACGCCGGAAAGCCGGTGACACTGACATATTTGCATGCGGGAGTGCAACGCACGACGAATCTTATTCCGGCGCACGCAGTAGTGCCCGAGGCTGCGGGACGCGCGGCGCTCGGCGTGGGGATTGTTCTCGTAAGTTCCGCCCCGCTTTCGTGGGGAGATGCAGCAGTGGAGGCGTTCACGACGACGAAGAACTCATTCATAACCGTCGTTCGCGGCTTATGGGGAATTGTACAGCGCGCCACCGCCGGCTTGCCTGCGCTCTCCGAGATCGTCGGTCCCATCGGTCTTGTCGGTGTCGTGGGAGATGCGGCCGAAAACGGCATTGGCAACGTCTTGGCGCTTGCCGCTTTCATCTCCGTCAACCTCGCTATCGTCAATCTCATCCCGATACCGGCGCTCGACGGCGGACGCTTGGTGCTCCTCGGGATCGAGTCCTTGATGCGCCGTTCTGCGCCCAAGCTCGCGCTTCAGTTTCTCAATACCTTCGGTGTCGTGCTCATTATCGTTCTCATGGTCACCGTCACCTACAACGACATCACGCGGCTTTTGAGCTAGAAACCATCTGGTTTTGCAAAGCGGAGGCGTCCAAGTACAATGCTCCCGATGCGCCAATCGGAGCTATTCACGAAGACACGCCGCGAGGCACCGAAAGACGAGGTCGCGAAAAACGCCCAGCTCCTTATCCGTGCGGGATTCATACATAAGGAAATGGCAGGAGTCTATTCGCTCTTGCCACTGGGCTTACGCGTACTCGAGCGCATTAGCGCGGTCATTCGCGATGAGATGAATAAGATCGGCGGTCAGGAAATCCTCATGACGACCCTGCAGCAGAAAGAGCTGTGGGAGCAGACGGATCGCTGGAGTGATTCGGTTGTTGATAGCTGGTTCAAAACCAAACTCAAAGACGGTGGAGAAGTGGGCTTGGGCTTCACGCACGAGGAACCTCTCACGAATATAATGCGCTCGCACATTTCTTCGCACCACGATCTTCCGAAGTTGGTATACCAGATCCAGTGGAAGTTTCGAAATGAGGAGCGTGCAAAGAGCGGCATCATACGCGGCCGCGAATTTCTCATGAAAGACCTCTATACGTTTGCCAGCTCCGGTGAGGAGCACGCGAAACTCTACGAGAAAGTCTCTGCCGCGTACGAGCGGATCTTCGAGCGGCTCGGGATTGGTGAGCAGACGTACCGCACCTTTGCCTCTGGCGGCGTATTTTCGAAGTACAGCCACGAATTCCAGTGTCTCTCCGAAGTGGGTGAGGATACGGTGTACATGAACAAGGAGAAGCGCATCGCGGTCAATAAAGAAGTAATGCGTCCTGAAGTGCTTGCGGATC
>CAYVHJ010000075.1:0-3768 GCA_964451235.1 uncultured Candidatus Saccharibacteria bacterium
GTCATGATTATAGGCTCAACGAATTACTTTCGCGACCGCTTTTGCGACGCGCTTGTCGAACATGTCGGGGACGATTTTGTTCGCTGTAGGTTTCGGGACGAGGTTTGCGATCGCGCGTGCGGCATTGATTTTCATCTCGGTCGTTATTTTCCGCACGCGATTGTCGAGCGCGCCGCGAAAGACGCCGGGAAACGCGAGAGAATTGTTTATCTGATTCGGAAAATCCGAGCGCCCCGTGCCGACGACCGCCGCTCCGCCGCGCTTCGCCTCGTCCGGCATAACTTCGGGAATAGGATTTGCCATCGCAAGCACGATCGCCCTTTTTGCCATGAGACGAATGTCATCGGCCTTCACAAGATTTGGGCCGGAGACACCGACGAGAACGTCTGCTCCTTTGAGTGCATCACAAAGATTCCCTCTGATACCTCGTGTATTGAATTTCGCGAGCGCGCGCTTGTGCGGCTCCGGCCGAGAAGCGTTCACGATACCTTTGCTGTCCAGTACGACGATGTCTTTCGCTCCGGCGGCACGAAGCAGATGCGCCGTTGCCGTACCCGCCGCACCAGCGCCGAGGATGACAATGCGTGCCGATGACAATTTCTTTTTTACGACTTTGAGCGCGTTCAGAATTCCTGCAAGAACGACGATGCCCGTACCGTGCTGATCGTCATGCATCACGGGGATATCGAGTGCTTGAATGACGCGACGCTCGATGTCGAAACATTTCGGCGCCGCGATGTCTTCGAGATTGATGCCGCCGAACGCGGGAGCGATTGCAAGAACTGTCTCGACTATTTTATCTGCATCCTGCACATCGAGAACGATAGGCACAGCGTCCACTCCCGCAAACGTTTTGAAAATCGCGCACTTTCCTTCCATGACTGGAAGCGCACCGAGTGCGCCGACATTCCCGAGCCCGAGCACAGCCGAGCCATCAGAGATAACTGCGACCGTGCGCTTCTTCATGGTATATATGCGCGCAAGCTTGGGATTTTTTGCGATGACGCTCGATACCGTGGCAACTCCCGGCGTGTACACAAGCGCCAAATCCATCCTATTCTTTATGGGCGTTGCCGGAACGACACGGATTTTCCCACCCAGCTTCTTATGGAGCAGTAATGCCTGCCATGCAATATTCCTTTTCGCCATTCTCGTCAGTGTATACTTCCGGCATGAGCGACACAATAACGATAAAAAAACCCTTCGATGCGCACGTGCACTTCCGACAAGGCGCGATGCTCAAAGCTGTCGTCCCTCTCACGGCGGCAACATGGAGCCGCGCGATCGTGATGCCGAACACAGAGCCGCCAGTCGAGACAGTCGAGCAGGCTGCCGAATACAAAAAAGAGATCCTCTCTGCCCATGAAAAATACGGCAGTCAGACTGCTGTATTTGAACCGTTGATGACTCTCTATCTCACAAAGAAATTGTCGCCGTCAGAAATCGAAAAAGGCGTCGCGGGAGACATCTGCAAAATCCACGCCGTGAAATCCTACCCCTACGGAGCGACAACGAACTCGCAGTGGGGATGCCGCTCCATCCTCGAAGCGAAGAACGTGCTGAAAAAGATGGAAGAGGTTGGCATGCCGCTTCTTCTCCACGGGGAAGTGCGTCTCAATGAGCAGCGCGAAGAAGAAGATCCGTATGACGGTGAGAGACTGTTCATCGCAGACGTTTTGCCGCGACTTTTAGATGCGTATCCGAAGCTCAAAGTTTCACTTGAGCATGTGAGCTCGGGCGAAGCAGTAGATTTCATGGAGAAGAATGGAAAGGAAGGGCAACTCGTTGCGACCGTGACGCCGCACCACCTTGTGTACGACCGCACACACGCTTTCAGTGGCGGCTACCGCGCACTTCTCCACTGCAAGCCGCTCCTTAAACGGCGCGAAGACCGCAAACGCTTGCGCGAGTTCGTCGGGAAAGGGTTACCCTTTGTAAGCGCAGGGACTGATTCCGCGCCACACCCAGAATCAAAGAAATTCTCATCCTGCTGTGCCTTCGGCGTTTTCAACTCCCCCGTTGCGATCGAGCTCTACGCGCAGGTCTTCGACGAGCTTGGTGTCTTGGATAAGATGGAGAACTTTCTTTCAGTGAACGGTCCACGCTTCTTCGGCCTCGAGCCGAGTGCCGAAACGATCACGCTCGAAAAAAAAGATTGGCAGGTTACTGATCCAATCGTCACAGAAGAAGGAGAGAATGTGTGGCCTATTGGCCATGTGCAGTATGGACGCGGCAACGAAACCCTCCGCTGGCGCATCGGGAGCTAACCCCACCACTGCCTCCCCTTCGGGTCCTTAAAGTGAAGCTCCGAGGCGCTCGTGTTCGCGACGTCGCGCAACTCCTGTACGGCACGTGCGTTTGATACGAGTGCAGAGCGTAGGATGTCTCGCTTGATGACCTCGAGCGCAATAAGTGTGCCCGCGTGCTTTAGCCTCATGGAAAAGTTATTCATCTGGATCGCCAGAGGTTTCGGATACGGCTTGTGCCGCTCCTCGAACCCCCATTCGTTGGACGGCTCCGGCATCTTCGTATCGCTCATTCCTCCAGTATACGGTATCGCCTATGAGAGCGGCTGGTGCTCAATATCTTCCTTTTTCTTCGGAGTAATCCCGTTTGCAGTCAGAATCTTCTCGAAAGCATCCCGTTCGATCGTTTCTATCTCAATGAGCTTCTCCGCAATCGCACCCAATGCTCTCCGGTGCTTCTTCAAGACTCCCTCCGCCTTTTTGTGTGCCGCATCGATGATGCGCTTCACCTCAGCGTCGATCTGGGATGCAATTTCTTGTGAAATCTCTCCGCTCTCAATACCCGCCCCAAAGAGCGTGCGTCCCTGCGCGGTGTCATATGCAATAGTGCCCATTTTCTCCGACATCCCGTAGCGCGTGACCATGTCGCGCGCGAGAGCCGTAAGAACTTGCAGGTCGTTTGCGGCGCCTGTTGTCACATCGTCAAAAATCATCTTTTCCGCGACGTATCCTCCGAGAGAAACCGCGATGTCATCGAGAAATTCTTTGCGCGATTGCATCTTTTTGTCTTCAAACGGAAGCTTGAGCGTGTAGCCCGCTGCGCGGCCTCGGCTGATGATGGAAATCTTATGCACGGGATCCGCGTACGGCAAAACAGAGGAGATGAGCGCATGCCCCGCTTCGTGGTAGGCGGTGATCTCCTTCTCCTTCTTGTTGAGCACATGCGAACGACGCTCGGGCCCAAGCATCACCTTCTCGATCGAGCGAATGAGATCGAATTGCGCGAGTTCTTTCCTGTTCTCGCGCGCGGCGAGAATAGCGCCCTCATTCATAAGATTGCCAAGATCTGCACCGGAAAAGCCTGGCGTGCGCTCCGCGATAACAGGTAGCTTCACATCTGGTCCGAGGGGCTTCTGGCGCGCATGCACTTTCAGTATCTCCTCGCGATCCTTTCTGTCGGGCAGATCGATGGTGACTCGTCTGTCGAAGCGGCCGGGACTCACGAGCGCGGGGTCGAGTACGTCCGGACGATTTGTCGCGGCAAGCACGATACATGCTTCGTTCGGCTCGAAGCCGTCCATCTCAACCAAGATTTGATTCAGTGTCTGCTCGCGCTCGTCGTTGCCGCCGCCTATCCCTGTGCCACGTACACGTCCTACTGCATCAATTTCATCAACAAATACTATCGCGGGCGCGGCTTTTTTCGCCGTCTGGAAAAGATCGCGGACGCGCGAAGCGCCAACGCCAACGAACATTTCGACAAATTCTGAACCAGAGATCGAAAAGAACGGCACGCCAGCTT
>CAYVHJ010000076.1:0-3205 GCA_964451235.1 uncultured Candidatus Saccharibacteria bacterium
GGGAGGTGCTGGCACCTGTCTCTGTACCAAAGCGCTCGACGCCGATCTATGCGACACCCGCAGGTACGCTTTCGCAGACAGGCTATTACCTCCGCCCGATCGCGGGCGGCATCAGGAGTCAGGGTATTCACGGCTACAACGCTGTCGATCTTGCGGCTCCGGACGGCACTCCGATCTTTGCCTCTGCCGAAGGAGACGTGATTGTCGCAAAGAGCGCCGGGTGGAATGGAGGATACGGACAATACGTAGTGATTCAGCACGCAAATGGCAGCCAGACTCTCTATAGCCACAATTCGAGCGTCATTGTTTCTGTCGGCCAACACGTGCAGCAGGGACAAGTTATCGCCTATGTCGGCCGCACCGGGAAAGTAACCGGCGCGCACGTGCACTTCGAGATAAGAAATGGAATAAGAAATCCATTCTAGTGTGTATGTCTGGTCACTTGATCCAAACAGTTCTGCTTTTGATACGGATGTTTGTGTAATCCGCGCTCGCGGTGTTTGTTTTTGGCCTGGAAGATGCTACATTGGGGCAGCTGTGTCGAAGCTTATCGTTGATGCCATAGTTGATCTCCAATACGGAGACTGCGGAAAGGGCAAGGTTGCTCACCATCTCTGCCAAACAAAAAACTACACGCACGTGCTCCGTTACAACGGCGGAGCAAACGCTGGCCACACAATCTTTCATAAGGGCAAGAAATTCATTACCCACCAGATCCCTGCGGGAGTTTTCTTTGGCATAAAGAGTGTGGTCGGGAGCGGCTGCGTTCTCGATCCGACACAGTTTTTCAACGAGCTTCAAATGCTAGAGGACGGCGGCGTAGATACAAAGGGCAAGGTACACGTCGCGGAGAACACACACATCATCACCGAAGCGCACCGCAATGAAGACGGTCGCGAAGGCGTACGCATCGGAACGACTGGCCGCGGCAACGGGCCGGCGTATCGCGAAAAGTACGGCCGCACAGGAAAGCGCGCGATCGATGTGCCGGAGCTGAAACCCTATCTCATCAATCTGTACGATGAGTGGTATGGGCCCTTCGACGAAGCTCAGGGTAAACGGCACGATGTGCAGATTCTCGCGGAGGGAGCGCAGGGTTTCGGTCTCGATATCGACTGGGGCGACTACCCATACGTTACTTCTTCACACTGTACGACCGCGGGCGTACTACTGAATGGGCTGCCGCCGCGCGCGGTCGGAGACGTGTGGGGAGTTGCAAAGATGTACGAAACGTACGTGGGAAGCAAAAAATTCCAACCTGATGGCGAGGTGTTCGACAAAATCGCCGATGCCGGCGAGGAGTACGGCGCAACAACGGGACGCCGTCGGCAAACGAACTGGATGAACATGCAAACTTTAGAGCGTGCGATCCGCATCAACGGGGTGACGCATATCGTACTCAACAAGGTCGACGTTTTGCGTACCGTTGCGAAGTGGGCGCTCTATGACGAGAGGAAGAACATCGAGTTCAAGAGCGAAGACGAGATGAAAGATTTTATCACCAGGCGGCTCAAGAATCTCGGCATTACTGAAAGCAATATCTATTTTTCGGAGAGCAGGGAGAGAATTTGAAGGCAGCGCAACCATGCACAACACATGGTTGCGTTAGCGCAAAACGTGTGGGATAGTTTGCACATGTCAAAAGAAGGGTCCTACGTGAGGGACGAGCTTGCGCGGGAGCGCACGGCGCTTGCGAATCAGCGTACCCTCCTTGCGTATGGACGCACGGCGCTCGGGCTCGTGGCGCTCGCCGTTCTCGTTTTCAAATTCGGAAGCTCTGACATCGCGCTCATTCTCGGGCCCCTCTCCTTGACGGCCGCACTCTTTGTCATGCTGTGGGGTCTGTGGAGTTTCCGAGGTGCATCCGAGCGGCTCTCGGGAAAATCGAGGAGGAAATGGGGCCTCTCACACAAGTTCAGCATTCTTAGACGCTTCAGCTTCGCGCTTCGCAGACACAGGGAAGATCATCGGTAACCACGTCTTCGAGAGTACGGAGAAGATTTGATGGTTTATTTCCTTTTGGCTTTTCTGCGAGCCTTCTCTGTTTCGAATACGACGTATTCTTCTTCCGCAAATCTCCGAAGAATGTAGTTCACTACGGTTGAAAGGGGGATGCCCATTTTCTTGCAAACCTCTCGAGCTCCTTCGCGCACATCTTTGTCTACCTTCACGCGGATTTAAACTTTCGAGGATTTGAGCCAATTAAGTACCGAAAGCTATTCATATAGGTCGGATTGCCACCTTTGTAATTACTGCGGTATAGTTTAACCATCCTATGATGGCGCTTGAGCAATATCGAAAAGAGGCTGAAAAAATTGCATCAGCAGGCAAACCTCCCGAGAAAGAAGAGCGAACCCTCAAATCGATTCTTGCTGATAAAGAAGACGGAGTGCTTTTCAATAAGATGCTTGATGCCGAAGGACAAGATGATCTGGCAGGCCGTTTATTAGGCGGGTCGTTGGAAGCGAGTGATCTGAGTACTCTTGGCAAGTTTCTTGATAGGAAGGAGCAAGGGAAAGAGGTCTCCGAAGGCATTACGCCTAGTTTGCTGGCGGATATGGTAGCAAAATCCCTCGAGCTCAAACAGCTTGTTAACCTCACCGGCTCGGAAGGGATACAGGAACTACTGAAGAAACATGTGCAGGAAATTGCACTCAGTGATCCGACAGCGTTTGGCGATATTCGCGCCGGACTTACAGATTTGGAAAACTATCGCGAGGGTGCTTACAAGGGGCTTGACGAAAGTATCTCGAAAGATTGCAAGGCAATCGGGATGAGTGAGGATGCTTTTGCTTCGATTATGCAAGAAACTGATGACATAAAGCGTGCCACCGCTTTGAGAGCGGCAATACCCGGAGACTTCTTACGCGATCTTCGAACCGCGATAAAGACAATCAGTCTAGGTACGTTGTTCGGTAGTCACAAAAGTGCACGCGAATGGGCCCAAGAACTTTCAGGGAAAAAGACACTTCTTGATGACGCTCTCAAAACGGTCACTAAGCATGTGACAGACTTGGGGGGTGCATTGTCCAAACTCATCTCAGACAGCGATGAAGTTCTGGCAGTGTTTGCAGGACAAGTACTGGGTGATAAGAAAAAAAGTCCAGGCGAAACGAGTTTTCGCGACATGCACGACAAAATGCCGACGGAGGCAGATATGATAAAAGAATGGAGTCGACAAAGGCCGAGAAATTTCGATAGTCTT
>CAYVHJ010000076.1:3215-3667 GCA_964451235.1 uncultured Candidatus Saccharibacteria bacterium
CTCAACAAGATACCCAAAAAGATAACTTTCTTACTGGGTGGGGAGACGTTCAGGAGAAAAGAATGAGATCTGGCCGAGTTGGATTTTGGGAGTCTATTGTCGTCGGATTTGTTCGTATGCTTTCAGGCAGCACTTTTGATAAAACAAAACTTGCGTAATCGATATGCACCAAGACCTCTACAGTAAATTCCTCGGACTTATAGAGAAAGGAGATGAGTCGGCTGCACGCACATTTCTAATCGACTATTTCTTGGAGTTTCCGGAAGATCTTCGTCAGAGAATCGCGTTCTCCTTTTTCGCGGAAGCACTCACCAAAGAAACAGATACAATACGAGCAACCACGAGTATCAAGCAAGAGGGAGCTGATGCATTGACCACGCTCCTTCAGGCAAAGAAAGAACTAGAAAATGTGGCTCGGGCAGATGAATTGAAGCAGTCGTTTGAAACGGGAA
>CAYVHJ010000077.1:0-215 GCA_964451235.1 uncultured Candidatus Saccharibacteria bacterium
AAAAAGTTATCTTCGATCAGGATGTTCGTACCGCTCTCAAGCGCGGCGTTGACATCGTCGCGGGCGCGGTCAAAGTCACGCTCGGCCCCAAGGGCAGGAACGTCGCCTTGAGCAAATCATGGGGAGGGCCCACTATTACGAACGACGGCGTTACGATCGCAAAGGAGATCTCTCTGGAAGACAAGTTCGAAGACATGGGCGCTTCGATCGTGAAG
>CAYVHJ010000077.1:225-3651 GCA_964451235.1 uncultured Candidatus Saccharibacteria bacterium
ATCGAGGGAGACGATGCGGAATATTTCCTTATCCACGAGAGCGACATTCTCGCGGTTATCAAGTGAAAGGCAGCCCCAGTGAAATAAAAAATCAATTTCACGGGGCCATGTTTTTCTAAAATTCATTACCATTCATTAAGAAAAACTATGGGAAAAAAAGTCATTTTTGATCAGGATGTACGCGGGGCCTTGAAGCGGGGAGTCGACATCGTCGCAGGAGCAGTGCGTGTCACACTCGGCCCCCGTGGACGCAACGTCGCACTCGACAAATCATGGGGTGGTCCCGCGATAACGAACGACGGCGTCACGATTGCAAAAGAAATCACGCTCGCCGATAAGTTCGAAGACATGGGCGCTTCGATCGTGAAGGAAGTCGCCACGAAAACGAACGACAAAGCGGGCGACGGCACCACGACCGCGGTCGTTCTCACGCAGGCTATCGTTCACGAGGGACTCAAGCGCACCGCGCTGGGCGCCAACGCGATGATGGTGCGCCGCGGGATCGAGGCTGCGGCGAAAGATGCCGTCGAAGAGCTCAAGAAAATGGCAAAGGACGTGAAGGGGAAGAGCGAGATCCGCCAGGTTGCTTCCATTGCTGCGGAGTCGGAGGAGCTCGGCGAGAAAATCGCAGAGGTCGTCGGGAAAGTGGGCAAAGACGGCGTCGTTACCGTCGAGGAGTCGCAGGCGACAGGAATTGACTCCGAGTACGTCGAGGGCATGGAGTTTGATAAGGGCTATGTGTCCGCGTACATGATCACGAATGCGGAGCGGATGGAGGCCGAAGTGAAAGACGCGCCGATCCTCGTGACTGACAAGAAAATTTCTTCGATCAAGGACATTCTGCCGCTTCTTGAGAAGGTTGCACAGTCTGGCAAGAAAGACCTCTGCATAATCGCCGATGACGTGGATGGTGAGGCCCTCGCAACCTTTGTCGTGAACAAACTCCGCGGTGTTTTTAACGTCTTGGCAGTGAAAGCCCCCGGCTACGGCGACCGCTAAAAGGAAATGCTCGCGGACATCGCGATCACCGTGGGCGCACAAGTCGTCTCTGAAGATCTCGGCATCAAGCTCGAGAATGCGGAACTCGACATGCTCGGGCGTGCCGCGCGCGTCGTTGCGACGAAGGACTCGACCGTCATTGTGGGCGGCAAGGGGAAAAAGTCTGACATCGAGGAACGCGTGGCGTCTTTGCGCAAGCAGCTTGAGAACACGGATTCGAAATTCGATCGCGAGAAGCTCGAAGAGCGCGTCGCAAAACTCTCCGGTGGCGTCGCTGTCATCCGCGTGGGTGCGGCGACTGAAACCGAGATGAAGTATCTGAAGGACAAGATTGAAGATGCCGTGAACGCGACCAAGGCCGCGATCGCCGAAGGCATCGTTCCCGGCGGAGGCGCCGCACTCGCGAAGGTTGCCGATAAGCTCGCAAAGAAGATCAATTCAAAGGCCCATGATGAGTACACCGTCGGCTATCGTATTCTTCTCTCCGCACTTTCAGCTCCGCTTCTGCAGATTGCAGAAAACGCCGGCCGGCAGGATTCCGCCGTCGTCTTGCAGGAAGTGGTAAAGAAGGGAGCAGCGTTCGGGTTTAATGCGCTTGCCGACTCCGACGAAAGCGCGATTGTCGACATGTACGAGGCGGGCATCATCGATCCCGTCAAGGTGACACGGAGCGGCGTCGAGAACGCCGCCTCCGCCGCGGCGGTCCTCCTTACGACCGAAGCCGCCGTTGCGGAAATTCCCGAGAAGAAAAGTGCGCCTTCTCCCGGCGCCGGAATGGGCGCCGGCATGGATGAGATGTAAGTTTAACCCTCCAATCCATTGAGAGGAGAGACGCACCGAGTGCTTGACAGGTTGTCTGACATTGCTACCGTATTCTTTTATGAGCACCACGAAACTAACAACACGGGATTTCTTCCGCAGCCCGCGGAAAATCGCGCAGCTCGTGAAAACAGGGCGGCGTATCACCGTCACCCGCGCAGGCAAGGCTTTTTTCGAGGTTATGCCGGTGCCGAAAAAGAAAGGGGCGACGATAGACGACTTTCGCGATCTCATCTTCCACGATCCGAAACTTGATCGCGACTTGAGTAAAAAAGTAGACGAGATTGTGTATGGAGACCTTTGACGGCCGTGGGGTTATCCTCGACTCGAGCGTCTGGGTGGCGTTTTTACATGATGGCGATTCGCAACACGCGGCGGCGCAAAAAACCCTTGCGCGAATGGGCGACGAGATCATTGTGCCAGACTACATTTTAGTCGAGGTGGCTACGATTTTAAAGCGGAGAAAGGGAGCGCATGAAGCGCAGCGGTTTGTTCGTCGAGTACTTCGCGAGCAAATCGAGTCTTTTCTCCCCGCAGATTCGCTTGCATATGAAACGGCGGAGCTCTTTTGCGAGCGCAATGATACATTATCATTTACTGACACCGCGCTTGTCGTGCTCTCACGAGAGCATCGTATTATTACCTTTGACAAAGCGCTCACCAAAGCGCTGGCATAGTGGAGTTTTCGAGCGGCTGGCTTTATCCCCTGAAGCATAGACACATAAGGGCCGGAGCACGCTACTATTATTGACGTATGCCTGCACTTCGTTCCGCGGGAGGTTTTTGTCTATCGCTCATATTTCTCTTTCTCACTGTGTTTGCAGTGTCCTTTGCCTATGCCGCCGAAGATAAATGTGATGCCGCGAGCAAAACGGGCGGCGGGACGGTTACGAACGATTGCAAAGTATGCGTTACGACAGTTACCGGTGAGAAGAAATGGGTTGGCGCATCGTGCACGGTGACGGGCGGCGGCGATAAGACGAGCGCAAACTGTACGGCGAATCACGGCGTTGCGCCCGGCACCTGCGCCACTAAATATTGCGTGGGTACAAAATGTTTCAACGCCGAAGTTGACAATAAGCCGAAACTCGAAGACGCTCTCGGGCTCAAAAACGAGACCGCACTTAACAACCTCCAAGGCCTTCTAAGTAATCCTGAATCAGGAGCCTCTGGTGTCACTTCGGTGAAAGACGATCCGACTGCTGGCCAACTCGGTAAGGCTTTCGAGCAATCGCCCTCGCTTGAGAAGACGCCCGCTGATACAGCGAGTGCGGGAGACGGCATGGATGCTGCTGATCCCGCAGACTCTCGCCCTCCGCTCTTTAAGGCGGCGGAGACGAGTGCACAAATGCCGGAGGATCTGAAATTCAGTGATCCGCAATTCAAGTCGTTCGATCCGCAAGATAGCAGGCAACTTGAGGATGCTCCGCCGGGCACGGTGGTACAGAAGGGTGAAGGCCCGCTCGGTGAGCAGCCCCTTGGGAGCGATACGTTTGGACAACCCTCCGACCTCTCGGGACTCGGCTCATGCACCGGTCTTTGGGACTGCACGCGTCAAGCTGTTCAAAATCTGACTTCTGGAGGAAATCAGAGTGGCCAAACACCTGA
>CAYVHJ010000078.1:0-3629 GCA_964451235.1 uncultured Candidatus Saccharibacteria bacterium
GCGAGCGATCCGGAAAATGGCCCCTTGAGTTACAACGTGAGCTGGGGTGATGAGTATACCGTTCTCCCCATGATGGGTTCTGCCGCGGAGGCGTTCGTGCAGACAACGACGTTTACGCACGTTTACAATAGGGCGGGCACATTCACGGTTTCTATTGTTGTGCGCGACTCTGCCGGACAGGAAGCGCGAACGAGTACTACGGTTCGCATCGAAGGTGCTCCGCAATACTGCACGATGGAGTATGCTCCCGTGTGCGGACAGCCGCCGGAGCCGAGTTGCCGATACACACCGCCCTACTGCATGCTCCCGACACCCGCACCGCAAACCTATGGCAACCGCTGCCTTATGAATCAAGCGGGCGCGACCTTCCTCTACGAAGGAGAGTGCCGCAATGAGCCTGTCGCGTGCACAGCGGAGGCGATGCAATGTCCCGATGGCACATGGGTCGGTCGCACGGGACCCAGCTGCCAGTTCGTTTGTCCGGCATACTAGCCTTTGACGGGGCGGATATTGCTCGTCTGCGGAACTCGCTTCGCTCAAATAGTCCTCGACTTCACAATATCCGCTCCATCGCGGCTTAAAGCGCTGCCTGGATTTTCTCGAGCGATTCTTCGGCCTCTCCTTTTTCGTACGAGCGCTGCGGCATCAGCTTCAGGCCGTCTCCTTTGAAGCGCGGGATAATGTGTACGTGCGGATGATGCACGATCTGTCCGGCGTGCTCGCGGTTGTTCATCGCTATGTTGACGCCGTCGGCACCCACCCCTTTTTCTATCGCGATTGCAAGTCTGCGAACTATTTCTGAGACGGCCGCCCAGTCGTCGGCTGCGATGTCGAAAATATTGTTTGAATGTTTTTTTGGCGCGACGAGCGTGTGTCCCGCGTTTACGGGGCGAATATCGAGGAACGCGATTGTCTTCTCGTCCTCATAGACCTTGTAAGACGGCAGCTCACCGCGAATAATTTTGCAAAAGATGCAGTCGGTGCTCATGTGGCTAGTATACAATAGTGCTCATGACTGACCTCGTGCGGGAACTTCTGGCGAAGAGGGGAATTACTGTTGCAGCAGAGATTGAACGGTTCCTGAATCCGGATTACGAGAGAGATACGCATTCACCGTTTTTGCTCGCGGGAATGGAGCGTGCAGTTGCCCGCGTTCTCGTCGCCATTCGCGGGAACGAACGCATTGCAGTCTACGCGGATTTTGATTGCGACGGAATTCCGGGAGCGGCCGTCCTGTGGGATTTCTTTAAGAAGATCGGATACGAGAATTTTGAGGTGTACATCCCGCACCGCGACAGGGAAGGCTATGGGTTTCATACCGAGGCGATCGAGCAGCTTTCTGCGGGTGGAGTCTCGCTCATCGTCACCGTCGATGTCGGGACGAACGCGGTTGAGGCAGTTTCGTTCGCAAAAGAAAAAGGTATCGACGTTATCGTCACCGATCACCATGAAATAACGGGAGTGCTCCCCGACTGTATTGCTGTTCTCAATCCGAAATTGGGCGAATATCCGTTTGGCGATCTCTGCGGTGCGGCCGTCGCCTTCAAGCTCGCGCAAGCTCTCCTTATCGAGGGCAAGAAACAGGAGTTCCAAGCGTTCGCAAAGATTCCCGACGGCTGGGAGAAGTGGCTCCTTGATTTGGTCGCGATCGCGACGGTCGCGGACCTCGTTCCCCTTGTCGGTGAAAATCGCGTGCTCGCGCATTTCGGTCTCAAGGTGCTTCGCAAGTCGCAGAGGGTCGGCATTACCGCCCTCTGCAACATGCTTCGGCTGCGTAAGAGCGAGCTCACGGAAGAGACGATAGCGTTCTCGATCGCGCCGCGTATCAACGCCGCTTCGCGCATGGACGAGCCCGAGTTCGCCTTCAGACTTCTTGTCACGACCGATAAGAGTGAAACAGAGAGGATCGCAGCGCACCTTGAGGAGCTGAACGGCAGGCGAAAGGTTGCGGTTGCAAGCATCGTGAAGGCGGCGAAGCGCACGGCGCGTACCCGTTTCCGCTCGGATGAGCGCGTGATTGTTCTCGGCTCTCCGGAGTGGAAGCCTGCACTTTTGGGGCTTGCCGCAAATTCCATCATGGAAGAACGCGGGGGCGTCGTGTGTTTGTGGGGCCGCGATGCACTCGGCCGCATCAAGGGTTCATGTCGCTCCGACGGCTCGATCTCTGTTGTCGAACTTTTCTCCAACGCGCGCGAAGCGCTCGTCGAATTCGGCGGTCACGAGAAATCCGGCGGCTTTACGGTTTCACATGAGCGCGTGCACACCCTCCACGAATCACTTGTATCTGCGAGCGGCACGATCACCATCACGCCGAACGAGGTCGCCGAGCACATGCATGATGCATGTATTGTTCTCCCAGAACTCACGGAGTCATTCTTCGAAGAAGTCTCGAAGCTCGCACCATTCGGGATTGGCAATCCGAAGCCGTGTTTTCTCATTTCCTCCATCACTGTTTCTTCCGTGCGCAAATTCGGCCGCGACAGCAATCATGTCGAGGTTGTCGTTTCATGCGAGCGTACGGGAATCTCGGCGCGCGCGTTCGATTTTTTCAACTCACCCGAGCACTTCACGCACACGCCCGCGGTAGGAAATCCCGTGCGTCTGCTCGCCTCTGTTGAGCGTGATACGTTTCGCGGTGGCTTGGCGCTTCGGCTCTCGGATGTCCTCTCGTCGTGAGTCGCTGTCCACAGCACTATCGCTTGAACGCAGCGCGTCGAGTACCATATCAGTATGCCTCCTGCTACCCCATCGGCTTCTCTCGCCCTCTTTGTCGGGAGCTTTGTCAGCTTCGGATGGGAGACGTTTAAAAAACGCCCGTGGTTTTTGATCGGCACAACGCTACTCTTTGTCGTTATCGGTTGGGTCGTAAGCTTTGTCATCGCATTTTTGGCATCGATCCTCGAAGCGCTGGTTGGGTCCGGGCTTGCCATGCTCGTGAGCTTCATCGCAAGCATCGTCGTAAACAACCTCATCGCGATGGGCTGGATTGCCTTTTTTATCAAGGCTCACGATGACATTGCCGCCGTCGACGTTTCGAGTTTTTGGCATCCGCAGCGGCTTTTCAGCTATATCGCTGTTACGATCCTGTATGGCCTGATGGTTCTTCTCGGGTTTCTCTTCCTCATCGTCCCCGGAGTGATTGTCGCCACGACATTTATTTTTGCCGCGTACCTTGTCGTCGACAAAGGCCTCGGGCCGATTGCGGCTCTGAAGGAGTCTGCGCGAATTACCAAAGGGAATCGGCTGCGCGTGCTTGCGCTTATGGGTGCGATAGCGCTGATTTCGCTTCTCGGCTTTGTCGCTCTCATCGTCGGTCTTCTTGTCGCAGTTCCTGTCGTATCGGTTGCCTACGTGAGCGCATACCGGCGTCTTTCTGCCGCGGCTGATGCCGCCGCGCAGCGGCAGCCCCTTTCGGGAGGGGAAATCGCGCTGATGATCGCAGGTCTCATTATTCCGATCCTTCTTATTGTCGGTATTCTTTCGTCTGTCGTACTCGCATCGCTGAATTCCGCGCGGGAGAAAGGTCGCGCTGCGCGAGCCGAAGTGGACCTCAAGATGCTCCAGCTTGGTGTTGAACTCTACCGCGATGTATATGGAATATACCCCACGACGCTTGAGGCGATGGTACA
>CAYVHJ010000079.1:0-3584 GCA_964451235.1 uncultured Candidatus Saccharibacteria bacterium
GCGCTTGCGCGACTCGGCGTCAGGCTTCAGGGCAACGAGGAAAAGCACACGTATCACGTGGAAGTCGGTGAAAAGAAGCCGGCAGAAATCGTGATGTACGAGGCTAGCGATACGGGGACTGAGAACGTCTTAATGGCTGCTGCAAAGATCCCCGGTATCACGATCATCAAATACGCATCCGCCAACTATCAAGTGCAGGATCTTTGTGGCTTTCTCGAACAATGCGGTGTACGGATTGAGGGAGGTGGGACGACGACGCTCACGGTGCACGGAATCGCAGACATCAGCAGGTCCGTAGTCTACGCGCCGAGCGAAGACCCTATCGAATCGATGTTCTTCATTTCGCTTTCTGCAACGACAGGATCGCAGCTAACGATTGAGCGCTGCCCGATAGATTTTCTCGAGCTAGAACTTCTCACACTTGAACACATGGGTTTGAAATACACGCGAGGCAAGACCTACGTTGCCGAAAATGGCACGGCCAAACTTTGCGATCTCACAATTCTTCCGTCCGAATTGCGCGCTCCACCAGAGAAAATCGCTCCTCGTCCGTATCCCGGCATCAACATCGACAATTTGCCTTTCTTCGTACCGATCGCGACGCAGGCAAGGGGGAAGACACTCATCCATGACTGGGTCTATGAGGGCCGCGCAAAGCATTACATGGAGATGTTGAAACTCGGCGCTAAGATGACGCTGATTGATCCGCATCGCGTGGAGCTAGAGGGTCCGACGAAACTTCACGGGGCGGAAATCGAGGCGCCGCCCGCGCTTCGCCCCGCGACGCTCCTTCTCATCGGCATGCTCGCCGCAGAAGGCGAATCTACGCTCATTGACGTCTACCCGATCAACCGTGGCTACGAGAATTTACACGAGCGTTTGAGAATGCTCGGGGCACAAATCGAGGCTCTGGATTAAGATAAAAAAGGGACCCCGCAGGGTCCCCCGAGTCAAAGAGATCTTTTCAGTGGCTACTGGTGGCGGGGAGGATTATGCTGGGAATTTTGCACGTAGTCCCAGCGCGCTAGAGCGAGCTTGTTAGCTCGTCTCTCGCGTCTCTTTTGGAGACGCATCCTCTTCTCCTTTCCACTTTTCTTCGTTCCCTGATTTCCATGGTTCTTGGCCATGGCTGGTCTCCTTGACCGCCCGCGGGACTGCGAGCGTATTTTGAAGCTATCAGAGAGAAAGAGAGTTTACAAGTACTCAACAATCCTCGTCTGGAACAGTAACCTTTGGAATTTTGGGCCGGACATCTTCAGATATGTGTACCTAACTTCTCCGGGTGCGAACCGGCGAGGAAAAGCATGTGTCCTCTGTCCGAGACGCTCAATTGCCGCAGTTCGTTTATGTTGTGAAGTATGGTGACTTCAGAAAGATTTGGGAGGCGGCCGAGCGCTTCACGGAGAGCGCGACGCAAATACAAGAAGCAAACATGTACACCGCGTTTCTTTAGCCGCTCAATATTCTCTATCAGCATGTCGAGGGCAGTAATGTCTATGAAATGTACAGCAGAAACATCGAATACGAGAATGCGGACCGGTTTTCCTTCACGCCTCGAGTTTTCTTCGATAAGTTCGTTCATCTGTTGCATCAAATTAGTGACATTTCCGTAGTACAGGGATGTGCCGATATGCGCGACACAAATGCCGGGAAATGTCTCTACGCGCTCTTCCTCTATGGCTCCCCGCAGCACCTGCCACTCTTTGTCCACGCCCATCTCAAAGACGCGCGAGCCCCACGCGCTCTGGTGTATGAAGAGCATAAGAGCGAATACCGTGCCGATGAGAAGCGCATCATCTGGCCTCAAGATGAGCGCCATGGCGAAGGTAAGATAGGCGATGTAACCGTCGTTTCTCGAAATGCGGTACATTTCGCGCAAGCGCCGAATGTCGATAAGCGGTATGGCCGCCACGATAACGATCGCTGCGAGGACAGGCTTCGGGAGATAATAGAAGAAGGGTGTCAGGAAAAGGAGTGCCACGACGGTGACCAACGCGGCAACCACGCTTGCCATTCCCGTACGCGCTCCGGCCTCGATGTTTATCGCGGTCCGAGTGAATGAGCCGCTAATCGGATATCCTCTGAAAAATCCCGTGACTATGTTCGCGAGACCCTGGCCTACGAGCTCCCGGTTCGTATCGAACAGTTCCTTACTTTTTCGTGCCGCCGTTTTTGCCGTCGCGTGCGCGCTCACGAAACCGACGAGTGCAATGATTGCAGCTTTTGGAAGAAGGGAAATAAACGGCACTGCGGAGAGCGAAGGAAATGCGAAGAACGGCAAACTCGCAGGAATGTCCGCGACAAGTGCAACGCCATACGTATCGAGGTCAAATAGATAGCCAGCCATAATGCCGAGCACAAGAATGAGAAGCGCCCCGGGAAATATATTCGGCAACTTACGCGATATATATAAAAGACCTACTGCTGTCCCTCCGACGATAAGCGTGAGAGGAACGAGGTTCGGGAGTCCAACGAGGAATCCGAAAACATCTTGAAGTACGAGTTCGTGGCGGACGACCGTAACTCCGAAGAGCGCAGGTAATTGCGTTGCCACGATGATGGCAGCTGCAGCGGATGTAAAACCGACTATCACTGATTGAGGGACGAGGTGCATCACAAAACCAAGGCGGAATACGCCTACTGCCACGTACATGATGCCGACCAGAGTCGCTAGAAGCGCGGCAAGTCCGATGAATTCAGGACTTCCCGGTTCTGCGAAGGAGACGAGCGAGGTAAAAGTCAGAAGGCTTATGACGGCGACCGGACCGGTCGAAAGTTGCCGGGAACTTCCCCAGAGGGAGGCGATAAAACCGGGGAGAGACGCGTAGAGACCGTAGACCGCCGGCAGTCCCGCGATGATCGCAAAAGCCATTGATTGCGGTATTTGAATGAAGGCAACCGTTATCCCCGCGATACAATCAGCCCTGAAATTCTGAGCAGAATAGACATAGCCAGGGCGCAGGAATGTCGGAATAAAGAACGAGGGCATTGCCTGGAGCGTCGAGCGCAGATAGCGAACCATATTTCGATAATGGCACAGGTAGAGAGTCACTGCAAAATCGGCCTTAGAGGACAGTATTGTTATGATATGGTGCACGACATGAAAAAGCCCCGGCTCATTATTTTCGCATCAGGTACTAAAAATGTCGGCGGCTCCGGTTTTGAGAATCTTGTAGCGGCAACTGAAACTGGCCTGCTCGACGCTGACATCGTCGCGGTCGTCTCGAATTACGAACACGGCGGCGTACGCGCGCGGGCTGATCGCCTCGGCATCCCCTTTGTTTATTTTCCCGGTCCATACGACGCTGAACATTATAAAGAAATTGTTGCAAAGTTCAGGGCGGAGCCTGGCCCGTGGCCACGTAGCGGCTTTACGGGCTGGGTGGCACTTTCGGGCTGGTTGCGACAAGTCCAAGGGCTGGATTCGCGGAAAACATTCAACATTCATCCGGCGCTTCTCTCGCAGCTCAATCATCGTTTTGGCGGCGAGGGCATGTACGGGCATCATATCCACGAAGCGGTGAAAGCAGCACTCGACGCGGGAGAAATAACCGAATCAGGCTTCACGATGCACTTCATCACCG
>CAYVHJ010000080.1:0-3548 GCA_964451235.1 uncultured Candidatus Saccharibacteria bacterium
CGCGACGCGACGCTATCACGACCGACACCGACAATAAGATATGGTTCCTCTGCAAGCGCACGCGCCTGCTCAAACAAATTCGCGTGTCCCTTGTGGACAACATCAAAAGTCCCGAACACCATGATGCGAGTCATACCAAATTCGAGAAATACGTATGGACTTTCGCGACGTCGTCTGCGATTGCAGTACGGAGAGTGTCATCGTTACCGAAATGTTGATTGTCGCGGATCTTTTTCAGGAGTTCAATGGTGATTTTCGTTCCATAGAGCTCGAGGACGGCATCCAGAATGTGAGCCTCCAACACCTTTCGAGTCTGGTCGGCAAACGCGGCAGCGGCATACGACTTTCCGTGAGCGACAACCTGTGCTGCATAGATTCCCGATACATGCGGATCGTCGAGTGCAATGTTGATTGTCGGAAATCCAAGCGCTGCTGCTCGCTTCGTGACCTTTTGAACGATGCCTTTGTATGCCCGCATGGGCGGAGGGGGTGGGATTCGAACCCACGAGGGTTATTCACCCTGGAAGTTTTCAAGACTTCTCGTTTCAACCACTCACGCACCCCTCCGAGCCAGTTTTAGCACATTTTGTAGATGTCCACAGCCTCTCATGGACACACTTGCACACACGGTACAATGCCTTCATATGAAACACAGGGGTTTTACGCTTATTGAATTACTCGTAGTAATCGCCATTATTGGACTTCTTGCCTCCATCGTCGTTGCGTCGCTCGCCTCCGTGCAAGGGAAAGGACGCGACGCGCGCCGTGTCGCGGATATCGATGCAATTAAGAAGGCACTCGCTATCTACTCCGTCGACAACGGAGCGTACCCAATCGCACCGGCGACGACAACTCTCGCTGCGACCTCAACGGTTGGCGCTGCGCTCATCAACGCTAACGCGATATCCTCGATCCCGACTGACCCGAACGGCTCGCAGTACTACTACGTGTCGAATTCGACGGGAACGGTGTACAATGTGAACTTCTGCCTCGAAACAAACTCGATTAAAGGTTTCGCGCAGGGCTGCAACAACTACGTAAAGCCATAGTAGGAAAAAGATGGTACCAAAACTGCCCCAAGCTGGGGCGGTTTTGCTTGAATCCTATAGTAAAATGGTTCGCATGGTCTCATCCGCTCCCATCCGTTGGAGAGCCTACGAACACGAACACATCGAGCGAGGCACTGATTGGTATTGGGCCCTCGGAATCTTTGCGGGTGCTGTCGCCCTCATCAGTGCGCTCCTCGGCAACGTGCTCTTTGGCTTGCTCATCCTCGTCGCCGCAGGGACGCTCGCGGTGCTTGCTTCCTCGCCACCGCCCTTAGTCGAGTTCGAACTATCGGATCGCGGCATCAAGGTGGGTGAGACGATGCACCGCTATGAGGAAATCATCTCGTTTTGGGTCGAGGATCACGACGCGAATCCACCGATTCTTCTTGTCGACACGATAAAATGGCTCTCTCCGAACCTCGTGATCCCGCTTGGCGATGCAGATCCGAAACTAGTCCGCACATACTTCGCCGAGCGTGCCGAAGAAGTGCCAATGAAAGAGCCGATCTGGCACAAAATCCTCGAGTTTTTCGGACTCTAGGAGTCTCGACTCACCGTATCGACACGGTCGTGCTTGCTTCACGCGTGCCTCCGCCGATCGTGACACATTTGAGTACGAAGGTCGCGGCAGAGGTAAGTGCTGGCGTAGTGACCGCGCCGTTCACATTCGTCGTATCTTTGTGCTGCTCGGTAAAGCTTGACAAATCGGGGCTTGAGATGACGCACGACTGCATCCCCGAAGTAACCCATCCGATCGCCGATGTCTCTCCGGAAGGCACCATCTTCGGGTTCGCGACAAGCACGATCGCAGGTTTTGCGATCTGCACGCTGCACTGCTTTGAAGCGCTCGCCCCCTGATCGGTGCATGTGAGACCATAGATCGCGACGTTCGTGCCCAATGGAGGATTCGCGATGGTGACGGTGGTCGAGCCCGTCTGCGCGCCTCCGGTCTGGAAGCCCGAGCCCGTACTTATGCCGGATGAGCACGAGTAGGTGATGTCGATCGTCATCCCCACATCGGCGATCTGCGGCTGGCACGAAAGCTGCGCGGTAAGTGAGGTGCCGCCGCTGCCCGTGGGAACACACTGCCAGCCGACGACGCATGAGTTGTTTTGCCCGCCATAGGTCGGCTTCCATGTGCCGTTTTGGCACAGTTGCTGCGGTTGCACGGGCACCGGCGGGCAATTCTGCCCCTGTTGCGGGGGCGGCGCGCACTGGCCCGATTGCGAACCCCTGAACATCCCCAGAAAGCCGGATGATCCCGAACTCTGGGCACAGCCGTACTGACAGTATTGCACCGGCGTATCAACACACTGATTGTTGCGAGAGTAGAGCGTATTGCCCTGACAGATCGTCTGCCCGCCATAACACGTCCCCGGCGCCTGCGGCGTCTGATTCCCCGGCGGCGGCTGCCCGCCCAGAGGAGGAAAGGTTGAAGGCTGAGGACCTCCGGGTCCGGGACTCGAATCGCCAGGACCTGTAGGTCCACAGTTAGGAGCACAGCCCTTGTCCGCACCATCGTCCTTCCCATCCTTTTTCCCGTCCTTACTCGGCGGACCTCCGCCACTCTCTAGGCGTTTTATTTGATTGCTTAGATCCTCGAATCGTTTCTTGGCCGCCTCCTCTCTTTCGCGCGCCTCGATATATTTCTTCTTCGCATCTTCTTTGAGATCCTCGCATTCAATACTGCCTGCAACACATTTAATCTCATCGTAAGCATCCCGCGCGCCCGTTGTTTCGACCTTCGCTTTTTCATACTCGTCTTGTGCCTTCTGCTGCTCCGGCCGCAGTGCATTTGCGAGGGCCTCGCCCTCGGCTGCGCCAATAGGCGCATTATTTATAAGGTTGTCTTTCGCATTTGGTCCTAATTCATTGTGCAAATCTTGCTCTCGTGCCTGTTCCTTTAGCGGCTTATATCCGTCCACCACGGCATCTTTGCACTTCTCCTCGGCCTTTTTTCCTTCGTTCAACTCATATGAGCAATATTTTGATTCGCATGTCCCAGGCACAACACCCCTTTTCGGCGAAGATTTAACCCTAACTTTTCCACCGGAAAGTAGTGTGATCTCTGACTGCAATCCCACACATTCCACTGTTGTGCCGGTTTTGATAGCACCAACACACCTGCTCGGTTCTACTGGATCTTTGTTGTTATCCTCAAATATATTTAAGGTACCCCGTGTTGTTGCGTCTCCAGGTGTTTTTTCAAGAATGTTTTTTGCCTCCTTACACCTCTGTTCAATGGCTTTTTTGCGCTCTGCTTCCGCCTTCGCTTTTGCGGCACGTTCTTCAAGGGTTGCGGGAGGCGCGGCCTTTGCTGGCTCTGGGACCGACGCATCAGCAGGATGACCAGCATGAGCAAGGGTCGCCGCAACTTGGGAATCTCCTGAAGAATTGGAAAGATCAGCCACAAGCGCGGCGCCGCCGAGCATGGCAATGACAACGAGACTCGCGAGTATCGAAGCGCCTGACTGCGAGCGGTCTCGCTCAGGCAGGCCA
>CAYVHJ010000081.1:0-3471 GCA_964451235.1 uncultured Candidatus Saccharibacteria bacterium
TGCAGGTTGATGCCTCGTCGAACACGCTCGTCATTTCCGGCGCTATTCCCGGCGCGCCCGGCACACTCGTCGAGATCAGGGGATAGATACATATATGGAAGCAACAATCTACAACAAAGAGGGAAAGAAGAGCGGCTCCATGAATTTGCCGGAAAATGTCTTTGGCGTGGCATGGAACGACGCTTTGATGCATCAGGTCATAACGTCGATGCAGGGGAATGCGAGGCCGCGCGTCGCGCACACCAAGGGTCGCGGCGACGTGCGCGGTGGCGGCAGAAAACCGTGGCGGCAGAAAGGCACGGGACGCGCGCGGCATGGTTCGATCCGCTCTCCCATCTGGCGTGGCGGTGGAGTAACGCATGGCCCGCGGAGCGAAAAAAACTATTCCCGCACGATCCCAAGGGGAATGCGGGCAAAAGCGCTCTTTATGGCGCTCTCGCGGAAGCTGAAAGACAACGAGGTGATCTTCGTTGACTCCTTCGGTATCACGGAGCCGAAGACGGCACTCGCGAAGAAGACACTCACGGCCCTCTCGAAGGCCGGTTTCGAGCGGATGTCCGGGAAACGAAAAAATGCTGCCCTTGTTGCACTTTCTAGTACTTCGGAGCCGGTGAAGAAAAGTTTCCGGAATATCGGCAGTATCTCGTGCATGCCGGTTTCCGATCTCAACCCCGTTGCCGTTCTCTCAAATTCCTACCTCGTTATCGAAAATCCTGGAGCTGCACTGCCGATTTTGAGTGCGCGCGGAGCGAAGAAGAGCTCCTCGAAGCTAGAAGCTAGAAGCTAGAAGCTATTATCGTATGGCCTTGTTTCAACGAAAGAAAACGGAAGAAGTGGTAGAGAAAAAGGTGGAGAAACCCTTGACTCTTCTCCGCGATGTTTCTTTCGCCGGAGATCTCTCTCACATTCTGAAAAATCCGCGGATAACAGAAAAAGCGACAGCGCACGGTGAGCTCGGCGTCTACACCTTTGACGTTGCCGAGGTTGCGACAAAGCGCTCTATAGCTGGCGCGATCGCCGCTCTCTACAAAGTGACCCCGAGAAAAGTCTGCATCGTGAGGGTTCCTTCAAAGGTGAAGCGCTCCGTCAAGACTGGTGCCCGTGGCGTTTCGCGCGGCGGCAAGAAGGCCTATGTGTATCTCAAAAAGGGCGACACGATAAGCATCAGTTAACAGCGAAAAGCGAACAGAGAACAGAAAACAGTATGAAAGCATATAAGCCAGTGACAAAAAGCAGCCGCGCGATGACGCGGATCGAATACCGCAAATTTTTGAGCGGGCATAAGCCGCTGAAGGCGCTCACGAAGGGGAAACGCCACTCGGGCGGAAGGAACAGCTTCGGGCGCATTACGATGCGACACAAGGGTGGCGGACACAAGAAAGCGTATCGCTTTGTCGACTTTGCATACGACAAGAAAAACATTCCCGCGAAGATTGCGAGCGTCGAGTACGATCCATACCGATCCGCGTTCATCGGTCTCGCGATCTACGCTGACGGTGAGAAGCGCTACGTCGTGGTACCGCGCACATCTACGGTAGGCGACACGTTCATTGTGTCGGAACAAGCGCAGGTCAAAGTGGGGAACCGCTTGCCGCTTGCAAACATCCCTGTGGGCACGTTCGTCTACAACATCGAATTGAAGCCCGGTGCAGGCGCGCGCCTCGCGCGCGCCGCCGGCAACTATTGCGAAATCGTTGCGCAAGACGCGGGGTACACGCATATCAAGCTCCCTTCTACGGAGGTGCGACGCGTCCTCGGTACTTCGTGGGCGTCTGTCGGCGAAGTGTCCAACGAAGAGCATCGCCTCGTGAATATCGGAAAGGCGGGGAGAAGCCGCTGGATGGGTGTGAGGCCCACGGTGCGAGGTGCCGCGATGAATCCGGTTGACCATCCGCACGGGGGCGGTGAAGGCCGCGCCGGTCGGGGCAGTCGCAAGCAGAGAACATTGTGGGGCAGGCCCGCGGGCAAGGGGCAGAAAACGCGCCGGCCGAAAAAGTATTCCAATGCCTTCATTGTTTCCCGCCGCCGCGTTGGAAAACGCGCGTAATCAAGGTATAGTACACCATTCTTTATGTCACGATCGCTCAAAAAAGGTCCGTATGTCGATGAAAAGCTGATGAAAAAAATCAGCGCCCGCAAGCCTGCACAAGGTGCCATAAAAACATGGGCGCGCGCGTCGCAAATTCCGCCGGAGTTTGTCGGCTACACGTTCGCAGTGCATACCGGAAAGAATTTTGACGATGTGTTTGTGACCGAAGACATGGTCGGACACCGCTTGGGCGAGTTTGCGCCGACGACGAAGTTCATCAAGCACGGCGGCCGCATGCAGAAAGAAGCTGAAATGGCGGCAAAAGCAGCCGAGATCGCATCAGCGCAGGCCGCAAAAGCAACGACTGAATCGGCAAAGCCATTGGTATAAATTTGTAGATTCGCACATCTTATGAAAGCGCTCCTGAAAAATTATCATCAATCGCCGCGCAAGGTACGGCTCGTCGCCGATCTCATCCGAGGCAAGTCGGTGCCGGAGGCGCGGGCTGCACTGCTTTATCTTCCGAAAAAGTCTTCTCCGGTGATCGAGAAACTTCTCGATTCGGCTGTCGCAAATGCGCGTAGCCGCGGTGCCACGGCGGAGAATCTCTTCGTAAAAACCATTACTGTCGACAAGGGCGCGGTGCAGCGTCGTTATCGCCCGTTCGCGCGAGGCCGTGCCGGCACGGTGAGAAAGACAATGTCAATTATTGCACTCGAACTCGGCACATCGCAGAAAACAGAGAACAGAAAACAGAGAACAGAAAAGCCAAAATCGCATTAGTATGTCCTCATTCTGTTCACTGTT
The DNA here is from genome assembly GCA_964451235.1 of uncultured Candidatus Saccharibacteria bacterium. Taxonomy (GTDB): domain Bacteria; phylum Patescibacteriota; class Minisyncoccia; order Phycocordibacterales; family UBA2100; genus UBA10103. The sequence goes on from CAYVHJ010000081.1 coordinate 2,837, forward strand.
CACTGTTCACTGTTCACTATCAGTATGACTCACGTCGTTCATCCATACGCACATCGACTCGGCGTCATCCGCGACTGGAAGAGCCGCTGGTTTGCCAAAACCCCGCGGGAGTTCCGGCACAACGTGATGGTGGACGCTACGATACGGCGATTCTTACGGAAGCGCCTGCGCGGGCACTACATCACCTCGGTGGAGATAGAGCGGAGCGAGAAGCACATCCGCTGTTTAATCAAGACGTCGCGACCGGGTTTGGTGATCGGACGCGGGGGCGAGGGTAGTCAGAAACTCACGAAGGAGATCGAGGAGATTGTCCGCAAGGTTCCGAATGCCCCGAAACTCTCCGTGCGCCTCGACATAGAGGAGGTCCGCTCTCCCGAGAGTCAGGCGCCCGTTGTTGCCTACATGGTTGCCGAAGGTCTCGAAAAGCGTCAGACGTTCCGCCGCGTACTCAAGCAGACTGTCGAGAAAGTGATGGCCAATAGAGATGTGCAGGGCGTGCGCATCGCAATTTCAGGCCGATTGGGTGGTGCGGAGATGTCGCGCTCGGAAGAGATCAAGAGGGGCCGCGTACCGCTGCAGACACTTCGTGCCGATATCGACTTTGCGCGCGAGATTGCATACCTACCATACGGCGT
>CAYVHJ010000082.1:0-3464 GCA_964451235.1 uncultured Candidatus Saccharibacteria bacterium
CGCGCATGGGCCTTCTCGACACCCGCAAAGCCCTCGACAATCGTCTGAAACGCGCTTTCATCACGTCCGGCGAGCGCGGAAGCAAGCTCCGCGACATCGACCCTCCAAACAAGCTGCGCCTGTCCAAGAAGGCTGAAAGAAAGCGTGGCGTCTGCCGAGAGCGTCGAGGTTGTTGCCGAGTGTGCGGAGAAACCCTCGAGTGGCAGGAGGACAATGCTTCCGATTTCAGCTCCTACAGAAACGCTCTCTGCAACAAGGTGCGTGAACGCATTCCCGGGAAAGACCGGAAGTTTCATCTGCAGGCGCTCGCCAATGCGAACGCTCTTGTCCCCCTCCGATACCGGCGGCAGGCTTTCAAAGGTGAGGCGCGCAAGATCATAAAATGCAAATGTATCAGCGTTCCGTGAGCGCACCGCCTCGCGCGCTTTTTCCTCGAGACGTCCGCGAATCTCGGACTTCGCCGCCTCAAGGGCGCCCGGCGCCGCGGCGGGACGCTCGCCCAAAAAACCTCCACTCATCGGAGCGGATGAGCGTGCGTATACTTTTGCATACATGTTCGAGCCTTTTAGTCCGGGAAGCGTGAACCGCGAAACCGGTCCCACGTTGTAGCGATCGCCCACCGCGTCTGCAAAGACGGTAATGGTAATTTGTCCCGCCGTCGTTCCTTTGCGTCCGGGGACGATAACCTCTGCCGGCGCACGGAAGATAAGACCTTCGGGGGTCTGGAATCGGGTGTTCTTAAGCAACCGAACGGGCACGCTGGAGAATTCGTTGTAGACAGTAATGTTGCCGCTTGCTTTCTCTTCTACACGCTCGATCCCTTCAGCGGGCACAACCTGCGAGTCTTCAAACGTGCCCGTTTCGATGCTGAACGGAAGCATGCCTGCCGCGGCCGCCTCCTCGGCGGGATATGCTGTGAAGCTTGCCGTTTCGTCGAATATGACCGTATGCGAGCGCGGGGTTACGGTTACCGTCGTCGGCCGCAGAGCGACGAGCGCGATAGCCGCCAGCACGAGAAGCGCGAGCGCGGCTCCGCCCCACAGCCACATGCGTCCTATACCGCGCGGCGGAGGCGCGCCGGTATCTGCGCGAGTTTCGCTCCCCGCCCGTCGCGCGCGAATCGGCACTTGGATATTTCGGATGCTTCGCTCACCTTCGCTTGGAGATTGTGGCGGACCCGGCGCCTCCGGAGAAGGAGAGGGAGTCGAATTCACTTTCAGCGGGCGTGGTTGATCGGAGGAGGGCGGCGTTATGTCCTGAAAATAATCTTTCGCCATATGCGAGATGGATGAAGTATACCACCGCTGTTAGCCAGCGTGCTCTTCCATGTTAACAAGTGCGCTTCCTATCCCGAGCGGGACATCGGGCACGACATCCTTCTCGAATGCGACAAGACCCTTGAGCGTATCCATCGAAAGCGGTGCCGGCGAAAACGGCCGCGTTGTCACCGTAAACTGCGCAAAGTCGATTCGGCTGAAAAATCTCACGAGCCACGGCGAGAGATCCCCGTGCGCCAAAAGCAAGAGCCGGTTTGGGAGGCGCCTTGCGGCGCTTAAACGTCCTAACCTTTCACCGAACGCCTTCACGATCTCGGGCTCCGCGTTTGCAATCGCCGCTTTCGTCGCCTCGCACGCTTCCGCCTCACATTGATCAAGTGCGAGAAGGCGAATGCGCGTCATGGTTTCTTCTGGCAACATTTGTCCCCCGATCCGCCGCACGATCGAGCTGCCTCCCTCGAGGACGAGCGCGGTTTCTGTGATGATGCCTTTGCGCACGACGATGGTATTCGTCGCCTCATAGGTCATATTTACGATGAGCGACTCCTTGGGAAGTGAGACGCTCTCCCGCGTGACGGAGAGCAGGGCGCGCGTGTCGGAGCGAAGCGTCGGCGGAGGGCAGGCGAAGACTCTCGCGAGCGCCCCCGCAACACCTTCTCGTATCTTCGGCTCGCATTCCGAAAGGAGCGCGGAAACCGCGATATGGTGCGCGTGTTTTCCGACGGGTTTCAGGGTCGGGTACCCGTTCAATTCGACTCTGATGATGCCTGCTTCGAGAATTTTGCCGTGGTCGTATTCGGTGTCGGTTTCGAGCGCCTGCCGTGCGAGCGAATCGAGCATATTCTTTTCAATCTTTGTCTCCCCTTTCAGTTGTGTCTCTGCGCGGACGGTCTTTGAGCGGGTCCATGGCGAATGGATGATGGCGTACGCAGAACCCACGTGTCGCTTGTCCCTAGCACTCTCGCCGTACTTCGCGAGGACCTTTTGCGCCGTCTCTCCGAGAAGCGATATCGTGCCTGATATACTTGCTTCGGAGCTTCTTTCACCTGCGGGAAGCGTGGCACGTTCCGAAATGAGAACACGCGCGTTTCCGTACGCTCCGATTCGGACTATTCCAACTGCAACGCTGCCGTTTCCAACGTCGGCAACGGCAATAGTCCTTCCGCTCTGTTTCCCTAGAGGGCGGAACATCGTGATAAGTATATCAGGAAATTATTTCAAGATTGCCTTTATGCGCCGGATGCCAGCGGCAACCGCTTCTTCTTTCAAAATTGAAAATTTTGCCCCGAGTGGAGTCTGGAGGTCGAAACCGTCCGCAATCTCCCGAGTATTAGAAACATGCGGGCCCCCGCAGAATTCGATGGAAAAGGCATTATCGAGAGGACCGACGGAGTAGACGGAAACACGCTCCGGATACTTTGCGCCGAACTCATGCTCGGCACCGAGCTTCTCCGCCTCGCCGCTGGCCATCTCGGTGCGGATGACCGGTATTCCCTCTTTGATCTTCTCATTCACGATGCGCTCCACCTCCGCGAGCTGCTTCTTGGTCATCTTTTCACCATGCGAAAAGTCGATGCGAAGCCGCTCTTGCGTGATGTTGGAGCCGCGTTGCTTCACGTGTGTGCCGAGGACGATTTGGAGCGCCTTCAGGAGAAGGTGATGCGCCGTGTGAAGCCGCGTCGTCTTTTCGGAGGTGTCGGCGAGCCCACCGCGGAACTTTTGCACGACGCCCGCGCGCGATATTTCCTGATGCTTCTTCATCTCGCGCTTGAAGCCTTCCTCGTCTACGTCGATGGCGCGCTCCTTGGCAAGCTCCATTGTCATCTCGAATGGAAATCCGTGTGTCGTAAAAAGCACGTAGGCTTCCTCGGCTCCGATATGTCCAGTTCTAGCGATCTGCTCAAATTCGCGCATGCCTCGCTCGAGCGTGAGCGCGAACTGCTTCTCTTCATTCCAGATGGTCTCGGTGATCTCCTTGTACGCCGCCTCGCCCTCGAGCTCGGCGTACGCCTCTTTGTACTTCTCGATCGTGATAATGGCGGCGCGGACGAGCATGCTGTCTTCTTTATCTTTGTCGCTCACGGAAAGTTTCATCGCGTGCTGTGCCGCGCGGCGGATGAGGCGGCGAAGCACGTAGCCGCGCTCGGTGTTCGAAGGCTTCACGCCGTCGCCGATGATGAAGACGGC
>CAYVHJ010000083.1:0-3453 GCA_964451235.1 uncultured Candidatus Saccharibacteria bacterium
CAATAAAGACACTAAAAGCAAAAATCCGTCCGCCAGCTGGCGGACGGATTTCTTTGCTTTTGTGCGGGATGTGGGAATCGGACCCACGACCGCGGTTTGGAAAACCGCTATTTTGCCACTAAACTAATCCCGCGCACGAGCATCATACCCCGAATGCCCTTCATCAAAAACTTGCCCAGTACAATACTTTAGCGTAGCGCTGTTTTGCCTCCGGCTTGTTCATCCATCTCTATCTATCTGGAACGTAGCGTTCGCGCAATTCTCGACTTGCCTGCGCAAAACCACGCCAGAGTTGGGTCACTGGGCTTGAACGAGTCTGGAATAATTCGTATATTCAGCCCAAATGTCTATAGACGCTCGCACCACCCTAACGTATATCGGAGCCCTCGGCATTATTGGTGTGGCAACTCTGGTGCTTATTTCAGAGCAACCACATACCACTACCCCTCCGGGGGTCCTCGAGACTGCGCGGATAGCAAATATTGCTTCCACGTATGAACCTGCGCTGGCAGAGTCATCGATTTTTCAGGAACCAGAGACTGGTTCCATCGCTTCTCCAGAAGAGACGCAACCTCTTCAAGAGGGATTGGTCCCTCCTTCGTCTAATAGCGAAAACACGTCATCCGTAGTACGGATACAGAATCCCTACCCTACGCCGCCACAGTCATTCCTCGCGGTGAATGAAAATACCCGCCTCGCGCTCGTCAACATCCTGTGCATCCCAGAAGGTGGCACGTTGCAGCCCACTTCCGGAAGCGGAGTCATCATCGATTCGCGCGGCGTTATTCTCACCAACGCACATGTGGCACAGTACGTGCTTCTTGCGCAGAGCGGGCAGACCAATCTCTCCTGCGTTATCCGCTCGGGCGCACCGGCCGAGACGCTCTGGAGCGCACACATCCTCTACATTCCCCCAATCTGGATCCAGGATCATGCGGCAGATATAACCAACGAGAGCCCCACGGGAACCGGCGAGCATGATTATGCGTTTCTCCAAATCGTTCCGTTACCTGAAGCGAAACTATTCCCAGATGGCTTTCCCACGCTTCCTGTCGACACTCGTGAAGTGATTGGTTTCCCCGGCGATCCGGTCTTGGCAGCCAGCTATCCTGCAGAGTTTGTCGGTCCACGTGCAACGCAATTCAACCTGCATCCCGCCTCGACCATCACCTCTATCAAGAGACTCATGACATTCGGCGCAGATACGGTCGACATGCTCTCGCTTGGTGGCGTACCAGAGGCACAAAGCGGCTCCTCCGGCGGACCCGTCGTGAATGCGTGGGGGCACCTCATCGGCATCATTACGACAACGAGCGAAGGCGCCACAACTGCCGACCGAGAGCTGCGCGCGCTTACGCTCAGCTATATAAACCGGGACTTACTAGAGCAGACGGGCCTCGATATTGAGTCCTTTCTCGCAGGCGACATTGAGGCCATTGCGACAAGTTTCAGGAAGAACCACGCCCCCGCCCTCACGGAGCTTCTCATTAAGGAAATCGCGAAACGACTGTACCGATAATGTGTTAGCATTCGTGCGACGGGCCGCGTGCACAAACTTTGGCATGGATGTGTGCTGCAGATATGTGCATGAAGCCGTCATTGGATTTGACACCAGCATGGACTTTGGAGAAGCACCTTTCAGCACATCAGAAGCTATGCCAAAGTTAGTGACGGGGCGGGCCGTCGTATACCGGTAGTACACTTGCTTTGGGAGCAAGTTGACCCAGTTCGATTCTGGGCGGCCCGAAAAAATAGAGACAATTTGCAACACAGAATCTAAAGGACATCAATATACGTCACTTGTCCTTTATGCGCCGCTAGAGATTCCCTTCGAGGGCCTGTTCGTATAGCCGACAATGAGCGGTTCGTGTCGTCTCATTCATTACCACCGCGACCGCATCTATCTGATATTCTCTGACGTCCTTCTTTTCTTCCATATATAGAGCCGCAGTGCGAGCCAGTTTCTTCAGTTTAGTTCTGTGCACGAGCTCCTCCGGCTGTCTAACCATTTCACGTGAAAAGTCTCCATGCGACGACACGGTCTTAACTTCCACAAAGCGTACGGTCCCGTCTTTCTCAGCAATTATGTCGATCTCGCCCCACTTCCTCCTGTAGTTTCGAGACAGAATTGTATACCCTTTGCGCATAAGAAATTGGCACGCTATGTCTTCGCCTCCTCTTCCGACATTCTTTCGAATCTCATCAGGAAGCATCAAAACAGTATACAGCTCCTATATCGTGATCCATCCATGCAGAAGAAGTGGACATTTCACGTGAAAAATTTGAGATTATGTTACTTAGCACAGCATGTGACTAAGAGACTGCAGAAATAAACAAGTGAGCGACAAAATCGGTCCACTCTATACTTGATGACATCCAGGGGAGAGCTTACGAGCAAAAACGGACAATGAATCATTTGTCCTTTATCCCCATATCCACAGGTTTTCCCACATGCGAGCATAAAATGCCTATAAACCTAGGTATTATGCCCCTAAAGGAATTTGAAGATGTGCTGGAGAAGTCCGTTATCTGTCCTTTATAAAACAACTTGAAGGACATGTCAATACTGGAACACATTTTTAGCTTGACGAAAATAAGCACGGCATACTAGCGTGACGTCCATGAGTAACACCATAGGGATTCAGGTTATCGCAGTATCGGTCTTTATAATTTCAGCTCTTCTTATTGCTCCTTCGTTCGCCTCTGCCGCTGAAGTTTCGGTGCAGACGGCGCAACTCCTGCCGCCTGGAAGCAACACGTGTGTCCCCGCCAGCGTTACGGGCTTTACCCCTTATATATATGACGGAACACTCCACTCATTCGAATTCACAGTAGGAGACAGCTCATACGTCGCGATTGCGGCAACCGTAGGAAATGTGAACATTCCTTTTAATCAAATGACGCGAATGGGCGCTGTCGCAGGGGCCGTGCGCATCCACGCCGACCTTCCATCCATGCCCGTCCGGGGAGGTCTTCCGATCTTGGTCACCATGCTTTCCGCCAAAGGGAGTGGGCAGCCGGTCTGCATCACCTCTGTGACGACTACCATGACACCAAGCGGTGGACTCTCTCTTACTCCTCCTTCTCCCGCTCCATCGCCCACGCCCGTAACACCTCCGACCACAGGAACTACTGCTCCCAAGCCCAAGCCCACGCCAGCTCCCGCCTCTGCTGTCAAACCCGCTACCACCACGGGAGTGGGTGCCAAGGAAACGACGGCAACAAGTGCGGCGTTCGCAACGACGCAGAATATTCTAAAAGACATTTGCGCGGGAGGGGGTGCCGATCGTCTGTGGTTTATTCTTCTGGCAGTATTCGTTGCTATTATCGCGTTCGCCGTCTTCGGACAGTCTCAGCTGCCGCCCGCGATGCGTACACAGGAATGGACGGCGGCTGCAATCGTCGTGCCGTTCCTCCTTCTCTTCGGTCTCTGGTACTTCGCAGAAAGCTGCA
>CAYVHJ010000084.1:0-3424 GCA_964451235.1 uncultured Candidatus Saccharibacteria bacterium
CCGGACCGTGCATTTCTCGGAGTTTTGCAGCCGTTTCGCGGCACGCTGCGGTGGTGAGCCTCGGATGGGTAACTATGAGGTATTCAATTTGCCGCACGGGAAGTACCTCTTTGATTTTTTTTACGGTCTCGGCGAGCGAGAACGTCTCGTCTGTCGAAGGCAGGATTATCGAGACACGCATCGGGCCTAGTATCTCATGCGTTTGTTGCTTGCCAATGGGGCTTTCGTTCAAGCACGCGAAATGGTATGAAGACGGGAATGAAAAAACCGAAGTGGGTAGCCGTCTCTGGCGGCTTTGATCCGCTGCACGTAGGACACGTGCGCCTTTTTAAGGCTGCGCGCTCGCTAGGAGATAAGCTCGTTGTGATTCTCAATAATGACAACTGGCTTCGCTCGAAGAAGGGGTTTGTCTTCATGCCGGAGCTCGAGAGAGCAGAGCTCATGCGTGCGTTTCCGTTTGTAGATAAGGTCGTTCTCACCGATCACAAGAAGGACGATGCCGACCGAAGCGTCGCGCGAACGCTCGCAAAGGTCCGCCCGGACGTTTTTGCAAACGGCGGCGATCGCGTCGCAAAAAATACGCCCGAGTCGAATGTATGCAAGCGCCTCGGGATACGCATGGTATTCAATGTCGGGCATGGAGGGAAAGTGCAGTCGTCTTCCTGGATGATCGACGCCGCCCGAAAACCGGCGTCCCGCACGGTGCGGCCATGGGGGATGTATTACGGATGGGACAGCGGAAAGGGATGGAACCTGAAGACCGTCTACATTCATCCGCGCAAACGGCTTTCGCTCCAGTATCACCACGGCCGCAGCGAGCACTGGATGCTCGTCGAGGGTGATGCGACCGCGACGATCGAGAGTTCTTCCGGATTACGAGAAATGTATCAACTCCGCCTCGGAGAGTCATTCCGAGTCGGAAAAGGGACCGTGCACCGGCTCGAATCGAAGCGCGGCGGCGTTATTGTCGAGGTGGCGCTTGGCCGCTTTGACGAAGATGACATCGTCCGCCTTGAGGACGATCATGGTCGGGCTCCAAAGAGGCACAAAACGAAGAAACGGTAGACGATTAAGGGCATGGTACAATGCCGCGCATGGCTATTGAGAAGGTCTTGCGATGGGTTGTTCTCACTGGAATTTTCGCTCTCCCGTTCATTGTTTTTATCGTTGCCGAATCGCTCTTCTTCCCATTCATCACAGGGAAGAATTTCGCGTTCCGCATCATCGTCGAAGTCGTAACCGGTGCGTATCTTGCGCTCGCGCTCACGAATCCCGCATACCGGCCGAGACGCTCATGGCTCCTCGGCGCGTTCGCATTCTTCGTCGTTGTCGTTGCAGCCGCGGATTTATTCGGCGTGTATCCGTTCAAGAGTTTTTGGAGCAACTATGAGCGCATGGACGGGTGGGTAACGCTCGCGCATCTCTTTCTCTACTTTGTCGTCATGTCGAGTGTACTCAATACGGAAAAGCTCTGGCGCACCTTTTGGCATGTTTCGCTCTCGGTATCCGCAGTGGTCGGCTTCTACGGTTTGCTGCAGCTTGCCGGCATCGCGAGTCTCAATCCCGGCTTTTCGTCCGCCTCTCGCATCGACGCGACGTTCGGGAACCCTATTTACCTCGCGGTCTACATGCTCTTTCATATCGGCATTGCGGCCTCTCTTTGGTCGCGCGTGTGGCACGAGGTGGGGTTGAGACGTTTCCGATGGTCGCTTCTCTACGGAGGCGTGATCGCGCTCGACACGTTTGTGTTGTTCCTGACTGGCACACGTGGCACGATACTCGGTCTTATAGGGGGAGCTTTTCTCGGAGCGCTCTTAATCGCATGGTCATCTCGTGAGGGGCGCCGGCTCGCGCTCTCGGCCATCGTAGTCATCGTGCTTGCTGCGGGAGGACTTTTTCTTGTGCGCGATCAATCATGGGTGCGGCGCGTGCCTGTCCTCCAGCGCCTCGTGACAATTTCGCTCGAGGACAGCACGACGAAGGCGCGCTTTATGAACTGGGGGATGGCATGGGAGGGCGTTAAGGAGCGCCCGATTCTTGGCTGGGGGCAGGAGAACTACGCAATCGTCTTCGACAAATACTACAACCCGCAGATGTATGGGCAGGAGCAGTGGTTCGATCGCGTGCACAACATCGTCTTCGATTGGCTCGTTGCTGCCGGATTTGTCGGACTCTTCGCCTACCTTTCACTCTTTGCATGCGCTCTGTGGTGTCTGTGGAAAGGCGAAGCATTCACTTCGTATGAACGGAGCATTCTCACGGGACTTCTTGCTGCCTACTTCTTCCACAACCTCTTTGTCTTCGACAACGTCATAAGCTATGTGCTCTTCGTTTCGGTGCTCGCATACATCGCGTGGCGTCGATCAGGAAGCGCGGCCCCTATCCCGATGCCGAGTGTTTCCGCGAAGCTCCTTCCCGTTGTCGTGGCGCTTTCGGTCGTGCTCGTGTGGGGAGCTGCCTGGTATGTGAACGCAAAGCCGCTTGCCGCAAACCGCACGCTCATCAAGGCGCTCCAGCCCCAACAGGAAGGCCTCTCGAAGAACCTCGAGTATTTCAAAGAATCGATTTCCTACGGAACATTAGGCACGCAGGAGGCGCGCGAGCAGCTTACGCAGGCTGCTGCACAGATAATTCTCGTCGAATGTGTCCCCGTAGAGGTGAAACAGCATTTCCTCAATACGGCTGCCTCCGAGATGGCATCGCAGGCTGAAAGCTCGCCGCTCGATGCTCGCTTCCCGCTCTTTCTCGGAGCGCTCTTAAGCTCTGCGGGCGAACTTGATGAGGCGAAGCCGGCTCTCGAGCGCGCGCACGAGCTCTCTCCCGGCAAACAGACGATCCTTTTCGAGATTGCGGCAAACGCGCTGATGCGTGGAGACGCGAACGCTGCACTCGCGGCATACAAAAAAGCGTACGAGCTTGCGCCGGAATTTACGGATTCGCGCCTTTTCTACGCGGCGGCCGCGATACGCATGAAGGAAGACGCGCTCGCTGATGAGCTGCTTGCACCGATTATCGAAAGCGGGGCTGCCGCTGATCCACGCATTGCAGCTGCCTATGTCTCGCGCGGCCGATATGACAAGATCGTCGAGATATGGGAAGCCCGCGTCAAAGCGCAGCCTATAGATGCGCAGGCCTACTTCACTCTCGCTGCTGCCTACTATGGTATGGGGAATTCCAGCCGTGCGATTTCTGTGCTTGAGACCGTCGGGAAGGCAGTTCCTGCAGTAAAGGATCAAGCCGACGCGCTCATGGAGCAAATACGAAGCGGTACCGCGAAGATACAATAAAGGTAGAAATGATGTATACTATTCCGTGTGAGCGCCCAACGGGCACTCCAGAAGAAAGTCGCGTAGATCCCGCCACACGGCGGGGTTTGCGTTTATTGCGAATAAAAATAGACCCATTGCGGAGGACGGGTGCGAGC
>CAYVHJ010000085.1:0-3386 GCA_964451235.1 uncultured Candidatus Saccharibacteria bacterium
AGAAGTTCAAATTTTCCGCCTGCATGACGGGCGAGGAGAGGAGATAGTAGCGGAGTGCGTCGGCACCATATTTCTGCACGATATCCATCGGGTCGGGATAATTCTTCAGCTTCTTAGCCATCTTTTTGCCATCCTCCGCGAGCACGATACCGTTTACGATGACGTTCTGGAACGCATTTTTCTTGAAGAGCGCGCTTGCTAATACATGAAGGTAGTAGAACCACGCACGAGTCTGATCCAAACCTTCGGCAATAAATTTTGCAGGAAACTCGAACGGCTTGCCCTGAGCGAAGTCGAAGGGGTAGTGCACCTGCCCGTACGGCATCGAACCGGAATCAAACCACGTATCCAAGACATCGGGCACGCGACGCATCACTCCCCCGCATTTGCACAGTACCGTGATCTCGTCGACGATGTGCTTGTGCAGATCGTTGATCTTCTTGCCGCTTGCTTCTTCGAGCTCGGCAACGCTTCCAAACACCCGGACTTTCTCGCATCCTTTCTTCCTGTTCACTGTCAACTGTTCACTGTCCACTTCCCCTTTACACACCCACACAGGTATCACACTCGCCCAGAATCGCTGACGGCTTATCGACCAGTCGCGCGCACCCTCGAGCCACTTGCCCCATCGGCCTTCCTTGATATGCTCCGGCGACCAATTGATGCCTTTCGCCGTCTTTAGAAACTCGCCTTTTATCTTCGTGACAGCAACGAACCACGAGCTCGTCGCATAGTTGAGGAGCGGGGTGTCGCAGCGCCAGCAATGCGGATACGAGTGCGTGATGTTCTCTTTTGAAAAAAGCAGGTCGTGCTCCTGCAGATACTTGAGTATCGCGATGTCGGTCCCAAGGCGAATTTTGTCGTCTTCGGAGTGCGGTTTTGCTTCCATGCCGGCAAAATCTTTCACCTCCGGCTTGAACGTGCCATCGTAGTTGACGTGCTGGACGAACGGAAGATTCACTTGTTTCAAAAGCTCCCAATCGTCCGCCCCAAACGCCGGTGCTTCGTGTGCGATGCCCGTCCCGCTCTCCGCCGTCACGAAATCCGCCGCGTATACTTTCCACCCGTTCTCACGATTCTTGAGCGATGAGTTTTTCGCGTAGTAGTCGAACAGCGCCTCGTATTCGAGACCTACGAGTTGTTTGCCACGAAACATTCCGTTCTCCTGTGCCGTGATGAACTTCGCTCCGCCTTCTTCGGTAACTCCGTATGTAAGTTGTTCTCCTACTGCAAGTGCGACGTTCCCCGGCAAGGTCCATGGTGTCGTCGTCCATGCGAGTAAATAAACATCACCGGACAACCCGATTTTCTCCGGATTTTCGACCTTAAACTTCACCGTCACCGCAATATCTTTGACGTCTTTGTATCCTTCGGAAACTTCCTGCTGGCTCAATGTTGTCTCACAACGCGGGCAGATGTGCATCGAGCGGTAGTCTTCGTATATCAATCCTTTGTCCCAAAGCTGTTTGAATACCCACCACACGCTCTCCATGAACGGTTTGTCCATCGTGCGATAGGCATTTTCCATGTCGGCCCATCGCCCGATGCGCGGAATTATTTTTTCCCATTCATGCGCATAGGTAAGCACGCGACTTCGGCAGTACTCGTTGAACTTTGCAACACCATATGTGTTGATTTCCTTCTTGTGCTTGAAGCCGAGTTCTTTCTCGACGATGTTTTCTATCGGCAAGCCATGGCAATCCCACCCCCACACTCGCGGCGCGTGGTAGCCACGCATCGTGAAGTAGCGCGGTACAACGTCTTTGATGACGGAGGCAACAATGTGCCCATAGTGCGGCAAGCCCGTTGCAAACGGCGGTCCGTCATAGAAAACGTACTCTCCTTTGGGAGCCGGCTTTTCAAGCGTTTTCTCGAAAATCTTGCGTTCCTGCCAGAATCGCAGTGTTTCTTCCTCGCGCCTTGCGACATCGCTCATCCGCGTATCGTAGCAGAAAAGTCACATCTTTTCTGGCGCCGGGATACCAAGAAGCGAGAGGCCGTTTTTGAGCGTGAGACAAAACATGATTAATGCGTCTTGGCGAGAGGCGTCACGACGCGGCCCAAAAGCGGCGCGAGTGCACGTTCAGATACAGCGAGATCGTATCGCGTCTGCAAATTCATCCAAAACTGCGCTGTGGTGCCAAAAAATCGCGACAAACGAAGCGCGGTATCGGCAGTGATGCCGCGCGTACCGTGCACGATTTCGTTGATGCGACGCGGCGGCATACTCGTGCTCTTCGCAAGGCGGTACTCGGTGAGGCCGAGCGGCTTCAAAAATTCCTCGGCAAGGATCTCGCCCGGATGAATGGCATATGTCGCTTTTGTTATTTTTTTAGTCATACTGTTTTTACTAGTGATAATCGATAATCTCCGCATCATGCGCATTGCCACCTTCCCATCTGAAACAAATACGCCACTGATTATTGATGCGAATGCTGTGTTGCCCAGTCCGTTTTCCCGACAACTTCTCCAAGCGGTTGCCCGGTGGTACGCGGAGATCGGAAAGCTCTGCCGCAGCATCGAGCATCCACAATTTGCGCATGGCACTCCGATGAACCGGAGGAGGCAACACGCCCGACCGTCGGCCCTCGAATACGCTTTTGGTATCGGAGTTTTTGAAGCTGACAATCATAGAAATAATAGCGTATCGTGATATTAACGTCAAGCGTTACTATTCACATTTTCTCGGGTGCTGGAATGCCAAGCAGCCACAGGCTATTTTTGAGTGTTTGTCGCACTGCGTCCGTGAGTGCCACCTTATGTGGTGAGTTTGTCGAACCATCAAGAATTTGCTCTTGCGCATACCAGCGATTGAAGGACGCAGCGAATTCAAGCAGGTAGTTTGTCAGCAGGTGCGGCTCCATTTCGCGCGCCGCATATTCGACCGCCTCGGGAAAACGATGCAGGAGACGCGCGAGGTTGTTTGCGGCCTCCGAGATCTCCAAGGTCTGACCTCGGGGAATTTTTAAGGTCAGACCTTGGGAACTCGCCTTCTCGATAACTCCATGCGCACGAGCATGTGCGTATTGCAAGTACGGTCCTGAATCGCCTTCGAGCGAAAGTGCACGCTCGCGATCGAAGATAATGTCTTTACCGGAAGCTTGCTTTAATATCTGATACTTGATGGCACCCACTGCAATATCTTGTGCAAGTTTCTCCGGATCGTCCGCTCTGCTTTCCTTCGCACGCTCCTTCGCGGCTTCTGCAAGCTCGTAGAGGAGCGATTCGCCGGTGATGACATCACCCGTGCGCGACGACATTTTGCCCGTTGCGAGACGCATCATGCCGTGGGAAATATGCTTAATCTTTGGAGCAAGTTCGGGAAGCACCTTCTTCATTGCATCCAAAACCACTTCAAAGTAGCCGCTCTGCTCATGCGCCGTGAC
>CAYVHJ010000086.1:0-3361 GCA_964451235.1 uncultured Candidatus Saccharibacteria bacterium
TCCGTACGATAGACAGTGTGCGTGTTGTCACTGTGGTCACATTCGGACTTGTGTGTGCTTTGGGATGGTTTTTGGTACGCAGTGTCCGCAGAGAAATAGAGCAGCGCGAACTCATCGAGAAACAAGAAAAGGAGCTTGAGATCGCTAACAAGCAACAGGAGACGCTTCTCAACTTCATCAGCCACGAGGTGAAAGGCTATCTCACCGAGAGCCAGGCCGGTTTTTCCTCCATCCTCGAAGGCGATTTCGGCGTGGTTTCTGGAAAACTGCTGTCGATGTCCAAAGAGGCGCTCGTGAGCGTGCGCCGCGGTGTTGCGACTGTGATGGATATTCTCGATGCAGCGAATTTCAGGAAGGGAACCATACCGTACGTAAAGAACCACTTCGACCTCCGAAAAGCAATCACGGATGTCGTCGATGAGCTAAGACCTTCCGCAGAAGAAAAGGGTATCGCAATCGATCTCGACATCGGAAAAGGCTCCTACGAATTCGTGGGCGACGAAGACAAAATTCGCCGACACATTGTCAGGAATCTCGTCGACAACGCGATCAAATACACGCCAAGAGGAGCCGTAAAGGTCGAGCTTATCGATGGCGCCATATTGCGCTTCAGCGTCAAGGATAACGGAATCGGCATTACGCCAGAGGATATGAAGAATCTTTTTACGGAAGGCGGGCACGGCAAGGATTCGATCAAAGTCAACGTCCATTCGACCGGCTACGGCCTTTTCATCGCAAAGCAAGTCGTCGACGCCCACGGTGGCAAAATCTGGGCCGAATCGGAAGGGGAGGGCAAGGGCTCAAAGTTCATTGTCGAATTCCCAATCAAGTAAGTTCTCTGCTATATTTACGCAATGCAGAAGCTTTTTACCGGCTTGCAGCCATCGGGTGCGCTCCACATCGGGAACTATTTTGGCGCGCTGAAGCCAGCCGTCGAGATGTGCAAGGAATACGACGGCATGCTCATGGTCGCCGATTATCATGCGCTCACGTCGCTCAAAGATCCAAAAGCAATGCGCGAGAACATTATCGGCGTCGTGAAAGATTATGTGGCCGCCGGTCTCGATCCTGCGCGCACGATTATTTTCAAACAATCCGACGTGCCGGAGCACACCGAGCTCGCGTGGATTTTCCAGTGCCTCGTCACGACTGCCTTTCTCGAGCTCTCGCATGCCTACAAAGACAAGGTTGCAAAGGGTCTTGAGGCTAACGCCGGGCTCTTTGCGTATCCGATGCTCATGGCCGCTGACATTTTGCTCTACGACACGGACGTCGTGCCGGTGGGAGAGGACCAGCGGCAGCATCTTGAGTACGCGCGCGAAACCGCGGCAAAGTTCAACAACGCCTTCGGCGAGACGTTCAAAGAGCCGAGAGAAAAAATTCTCAAATCCGTCGCGGTCGTTCCCGGCACCGACGGCAAGAAGATGAGCAAGAGCTACGGCAACACGATTCCGCTTTTTGGCACGAAGGACGAAATCGCAAAGGCCGTAATGTCTATCGTGACAGACTCGTATGGGGAGCGTCCCGAGAATGTGTACGCGATCCATCGCGCGTTCAAGACCGATGTGGAACTTGCATCGCTCTATGAGAAAAACAAGGGCAGCTATAAAGCGCTCAAGGAGGCACTGATCGCGGACATCGAAGCGGTCGTCGCGCCGATGCGTGAAAGACGCGCTTCGATCTCGGACTCGGACGCGAAGCGCATCTTGCAAGACGGAGGAGCGCGGGCCCGCGAACGAGCGTCTAAAAAAATGGCCGATGTGCGTAGGAAAATCGGTGTAGCATTATGATACTGCAACTACTATATTCGGGTTTCACTACATTCGGGTTTCGTAAACCCGAATATGGGTTTACGAAACCCATACCAAAAACTATGCCATGAACCGAGCCCTTAACAGAGAGCTTCCAGGGATAATTGGCAAACCCGCGCAAATTGCCGGGTGGGTGGAGGTGCGGCGCGACCACGGCAAACTCATCTTTCTGGATGTTCGCGATCGAAGCGGCACTGTGCAGGTTGTGGTCACCCCTAAGGCTGCTGAAGCGCTCGAGGTCGGCAAAGAGCTGCGCGCGCAGTGGGTGATCTCTGTAGATGGCGAGGTAAAAGCACGTCCCGAAAACATGAAGAGCGAAGGGCCTCTCGGTGGCGTGGAAATTTCGGCGCAAAGCATTCGCGTCCTTTCCAAAGCGCATGAATTGCCCTTCGAGCTCGGCACCGAGGTGAACATCGACACGCATTTCGATCATTTGCCTCTCACATTGCGTAGCAAACGGAGCCGCGACATCTTCACACTGCAGGCGAGCATCCTCGAAGCCTATCGTGCATCGCTACGCAGGCAGGAATTCATGGAGTTCCAAGCGCCCGCGATCGTCGGCGGCGACGCCGAAGGCGGCGCCGCGGCTTTCAAGATTGAATACTACGACGACACGATCGCGTTTCTCGCGACGAGCCCGCAATTTTACAAGCAGATAATGGTGGGGCCATTCGAACGCGCTTTCACCACTGCAAAGATTTTTCGCGCGGAGCGTTCCGCCACCACGCGCCATCTTTCGGAGCTCACGCAGATGGACTTTGAGATGGGATTCATCGAGAACGAACTGGAGCCAATGCGCATATTGGAACAAGTAGTGCGTGATGTCGTTGTCGCGATAACGAATGAGCACAGCGATATATTTGCGCGATTCAATACGATACCCCCGCTTCTTCCTGATGAGTTACCGATTCTCACGCTGAAAGAGGCCTTGCAGAAACTCGGCAAAAAGGAAGCGCCCGATCTCGATCCCGAAGATGAGCGCGGCATCAGCGAGTGGGCGAAAAAAGAAAAGAACTCCGACTTCGTTTTTATCACGCGCTTTCCCACAAAAAAACGCGCCTTCTACACCTACGAAGAGCCTTCGGAAGCGCCGTATTCACGCGGCTTCGATTTGCTTTTCCGCGGCCTCGAGATAAACAGCGGCGGCCAGCGCATCCACGATTACGATACGCTCGTCGCACGCATGAAAGAGAGGGGACTCGAGCCGGAGAAATTCTCTTTTTACCTACAGGCATTCAAGTACGGCCTCCCGCCGCACGGCGGCTGTTCCACCGGATTGGAGCGCTTCACGGCGCGCATGCTCGAACTCCCCAATGTAAAAGAAGCCTCCGCCTTCCCGCGGGATATGACGCGCATCGACATCCGGCTGAATGAATAGGTGGTAAAATTCCCAAATGAAGAAGTTTTCGGTTGAAACTACCGGCTTCTCCGGGCCGCTTGAGGCACTTCTGAAGTTGATTGAGGAGCGGAAACTCTCCATCTCGCAGGTGAGCTTGGCGGAGGTGACGGACGCATACCTCGCCTACGTCGAAAAATTGCCCTCACTGCCG
>CAYVHJ010000087.1:0-1840 GCA_964451235.1 uncultured Candidatus Saccharibacteria bacterium
CTCACGGCGGCGGCTGCTTCTCCGGCAAAGATCCGAGCAAGGTGGACCGTTCGGCTGCATACATGTGCCGATTTGTCGCGAAGAATCTCGTTGCAAACGGCTATGGGAAAAAGGTTCTTGTCTCGGTCGCCTATGCGATCGGCCGCGCGGAGCCTGTCATGGTGGAAGCGTTCAACGACAAGGGAAAGGATCTCACTGACATCGTGGTCAAATGCTTCGATTTCCGCCCGCGTGCTATTATCGAACGCTTGAACCTCCGCCACCCCATCTACAAGGAAACCGCCGCGTACGGCCACTTCGGCGTCGACGGCAGACCGTGGGAGGAGGTCATAAAGATTTAGTGGTTTCGTCGAATGAACAAAGCATTCATCTTCGATCTCGACGGCGTGCTCGTTAATAGCGAGCCATATTGGACAGAATTCGAAGAGCCGTTCTTCCAGAGAGTGTTCGGTAAACAAATAGCGAAGAAGGTAGGTCACGTACCCGGAAGAGGAGTCGTCAAAGTGTACGAGGAGGCGCTCTCTTATGACGCCATAATTGATAAAGAAATATACCTGCAGGGTTTCGAGGAGGTGGCAATGCGCGTGTATGACAAAGCACCGCTCACATCCGGCGTTGCCGAACTCGTACAGAGGTTGACCGCCCGTGGATTCAAGCTTTGTCTTGTGACACAATCGCCCCAATCGTGGATCGACCGCGTTCTTCCGCGGCTACCCTTCAAGAATGAGCTGGCGACAGTCGTCTCAACTCGCGAGCGGAACCTTGAACCAAAACCAAGCCCGGAAGGTTTTCTCATCGCTTTCAGCGAATTAAAGGCTCATCCGAGAAGCTCCTTCATCCTCGAAGACTCGAATTTTGGTATCGCGGCAGGCAAAGCTGCCGGTGCTTTCGTCATCGGTTTTCGTGGCAATCTGCTGCCCGGATACGAACAACACGGAGCAGACGCATATGCCGACACGATGGACAACGTCATCAACCTCGTCGAGAAGCTCACTCAACCGTGACGGATTTTGCGAGATTGCGCGGACGATCGACGTTGAGACCCTTGTCGCGCGCGAAGTAGTATGCAAAAAGCTGGAGCGGAATGACGGAGAGAATTGGTGTGAGCATTTCGATGGTTGCCGGAACATAGAGCACATCGTCGGCAATCTTCGCGATTTCCTTGTTGCCTTCTGTAGCAAGCGCAACGACTGGCCCCTTTCGCGCCTTTATCTGTTGGATGGCGGAGAATACCTTCTCGTATACCGAATCTGATGGGGCAAGCGCCATCGTGGGAAACTTCTCATCTATCATCGCCAAGGGGCCGTGCTTCATCTCTCCCGCTCCGCAGCCTTCCGCATGAATGTATGAGATCTCTTTCAGCTTCAGTGCACCTTCGAAGGCAACTGGATAATTGTATTTGCGGCCGATAAAGAGAAAATCTCTCGCTTCCGAATATTTGCGAGCCAGTTTTTCAATCGTCCCTTTCTCTTCGAATATCTTCTGCACCTTCGAGGGAAGCGCTTTCAGCTCTTTTGCGATTTTCTTCCCCTCTGCGAGAGACATGCCGCGCTGCCTCCCCAAAAAGATGGTGAGGAGAGCAAGCGCGACGAGCTGGGAAACAAACGCTTTCGTCGAGGCAACGCCGATTTCAGGCCCCGCGTGGTTGTACACACCCGCGTCGGTCTCACGTGCTATCGTCGAGCCCACCGTGTTCACGATGCCAAGCGTAAGGGCGCCGCGCCGCTTCCCCTCCCGCACCGCCTCGAGCGTGTCGAGCGTTTCTCCCGATTGCGAGATGGCGAGTACAGTCGTCTTCTCGTTTATAACCGGCTTTCGATAGCGAAACTCGCTTCCGAGC
>CAYVHJ010000087.1:1850-3345 GCA_964451235.1 uncultured Candidatus Saccharibacteria bacterium
ACGGGAATGCCCGCGTGCTCCTCAAGCATGTACTCACCTACCAAACCGGCATAGTGGGCAGTACCGCAGGCAACGATGATAATGCGGTCTATCTTTGCGAGTTTTTTCTCAACGCTCTCGAGGCCACCGAGTTTGGCCCGTCCTTCGGAGAGGATAAGGCGTCCGCAAAGCGTGTTTTCTATCACTTCCGCTCCTTCCATAATTTCCTTCAGCATGAAGTGTTCGTGCCCGCCCTTCTGCGCTTCCTCGGCGCTCCATTCGATCTCCTCCGGAGCGCGCCTCACCCGGCTCCCTTCGAGTTTGTAGACTGTGTGCGTCTCGGGTGTAATGACGGCAACTTCGCCGTCCTCGAGGAACACTACTTTCTTCGTGTGCGGCAGGATTGGTGAAGCATCCGAGGCAATGAAGCGCTCATGCTTGCCGATGCCAAGCACGATGGGAGAGCCCATGCGCGCCGCAATCAACTTCTCCGGCTCCCCTTTGTACTGTATAGCCATGCCGTACGTGCCGCGGATCTCTTTAAGCGCTGCGACTGCGGCCTTTTCGAAGTCTTTCGACTTCTTCATGTGCTCCTCGACAAGATGCGCAAATACTTCGGTGTCGGAATCCGAGACGAACTTGTGTCCTTTTTTTATGAGCTTTTCTTTCAGCTCCTTGAAATTTTCGATGATTCCATTGTGCACGAGCCATATCTCGCCTTCGCAATCGGCATGCGGATGCGCATTCACTGTGGTGGGCTCTCCATGCGTTGCCCACCGTAGGTGCGCAATGCCGCTCTTACCATTAAACTTTTTTGGGACCTTTTTCTTGAGCTCCGCGACGGCTCCCGGTGTTTTTATGCTTCCGCTCTCCGGCGTAAAAATGCCCGCAGAATCGTAGCCGCGATACTCAAGGGCGGTCAAGCCATGCAAAAGCACCTTTCCCGCGTCCTTCGTGCCCTTCCCTGTATATGCAAATATTCCACACATGAGACGCACAATGTAGCACAGTTGTTGCAAAACCTTCAGGTACTCGATGCGGGTCACGAGTTGGGATACGCCCGCCCGCTTACGCGTTTGGGTAAACTTCTTTAGTCTCTTTTGCGAGGTAGGGGTTCCACATCGCGCCCGTTGCACTCATGACGAGATCCGCGCCGGCGTCGCGATACTCCTTGAAATCCTCCGGCTTCATGACACCGCCGACGCCGACGATCGCATACTTCATATCGAGCTCATCACGAAGCGAATGTAGCCGTCGAACCATGTCGAGGCCGCCCCACTTGATCGCCGCGCCGCAGATACCGCTCCTCTTTCGCTTTTCGCCCGGCAGTGCCTGCGTTCCGTCCGGATTTACGACGACCGCAGAGATGGTGTTTATCGCGCAGTAGCCGTCGACAAGATCGCCGAGAGCTTGCACGAGCTCGCGAAGCAACGAGTCTTCGAAGTACGCGCGCTTCGCAAGGAGCGGCACGCGACCGATCTTTTCCCTTATACGACCGGTTATCAATTTCATTTTC
>CAYVHJ010000088.1:0-3263 GCA_964451235.1 uncultured Candidatus Saccharibacteria bacterium
AGATCAGGCAGAATCGTTGATCTACGAAAGCGAAAGCTGGGCAGTCAGATGCGGCCGCTCAAATTTCGAGATGCGCCAAAGCGGGAAACCCTGCGCGTGCGCCGCAGGCGCACGCGCACGATTGCAACAGCGATGCTTGCAGCCTTTTTCGCACTTGCCGCGTACGGCGTGAGCTTCGCATCATACCTTCCGCAGTTTTCTATCGAGCGCATCGAGGTGAGCAGCACAAACGACATTCGACCCGAACTCGTGCGGGCGTTCGTTGCGACGAGGCTCTGGGACGGTTCGCTTCCGTTTTTCTCGAAGAGCAACGTCTTTCTCTACCCGCGCGCGGAAATAGAAGCGGCGCTAAAGGAATTTTTTCCGCGCGTCGAGAACGTCAAAGTCTCGCGCGAGTCACTCCTCGCAAGCGCTATTGCTGTTTCGATAGAAGAGCGGAAAGCTTTTGCTCGATGGTGCGCATCGTCTCGCACTGCGTTCATGGTGGAGTCTACCGATTCATGCTTCGTTCTAGATTCGAAAGGGTTCGTGTTTGCTCCCGCATCAACGACGCCGAGCTTTGAGACGCAGTATGTCTTTGAGGGCTCGCTTCCGGCGACTTCTTCTCCGATCGGCGAGACATATCTGCCGGGACGATTCGCCGGCGCGCTCGCGCTTCTTGAGCGCTTGGGGCAATTCGGTTTTTCTCCCGAGAACATCTCGGTCGGGAGCGAACAAGATTTCACGGTGGAGTTGTCGCGCGGTTTTGAAATTAGGGCGACATTTGGCTCTGACGTCGGTTTGCTTGTAAAAAACCTTGAACTCGTTCTCGCTTCGGAGATGCTGCGCGGCAAAGAAGGAGAACTCGAATATATCGATCTTCGTTTCGGCAATCGGGTGTATTACAAATTAAAAGGGCAAGATCAGGTGCAGCAACAATGACACAGCTATTCGCTGCCCAGTTTGTGCAACACTCGACGGCGGATTACCGGACTGGTGATCAATCCGTCAACTCTCAACCATCGTCGATACACGTCTGTTGCCGCATATACCGCTCTGTTGGGGACATTAGGCATCCGCATCAAGAAGCCGACATCTTGCAATCCTTGTATTGTGTTGTTAACGAATTGACTATTGTAGCCTTCGGTATCAGCGATTCGTCCCGCGTGCTGTTTCAGCCACTGTTCGCTGCATCCGCCGAACAAACGGGTCATTACCGTGATGTGCTTTTTGAGTTCGTACACTGCATGGCTCGAAAGTCCGCTCTCGTTCTTATTTTCCGGTTCAATGAACTGAATTTCAATCGCTCTGTCTATTAGTGTGGAGGGAGTGCCTCGTGGAGTTTTGATTTTTGCCGTGATTTTTGTTGCACGGAAACTGTCTGCCGAAAGCAGACTCGTGTCAGTTACAACTAAAATATTATTCGCATTCGAAACCTCTTCGGACTTTCTTCTCCTGAAATCATCGAGTTGCTTCGTGCCGAGCAGATTCCGGTCTTCGACCTGAATGTCGGACGCGCCGAGGTGTTCTTGTATATAATTCAAGACTCTCACGAGCACATCCTCTACGCGTTCTTTTCTCAATTCGATTCTCAAACCGATGGCGTCTTTCAGCGCGGCCTCGGCGCTTGTTTCCGGTTTCATGAGATATTTTGTGATCTGACTCTCTGGCGATTTGTCTCTCATCGAAAGACGAGCCCGACACTGGGGAGTGATGCCGTTTACCGTTACGCTCATGAAGTCCGGGATGGAAACCGCGTAGTATTTATAAAACAGTGGATTCATATCATTCGCCTCTATCGGTTGTGTAAGAACGTTCTCCACGTACGCCATCTCGGAAGCGAGCGAGTGCGCTTCTTTTTTCTGCAGTTCGAAGACGGCAAGTCCGACAGAAACGAGTGCACAATGCGCCGCATGGGTCTGCAGCCCCTTGTGATACGACTCGCGGTACCGCGACGTTTCTTGCACCAGGTTGATAATATCTTTCGTACTCACTACAGAGGCCTTTGGTGCCCGGAGCCCGAGGACGTTTTTAATATAATTGCTCGCTTCTTCAAGTGCTATGTTAATGTTGTGGAACACTTTGTCTCGCTCGGCTCTTCGGCTTCCGTTTACAGGATCAGTATCGAGAATGTCTTTCTCGATGCCGAGATGTAAGGACACAGCATTCAAGATATCGTTGTCTGTTAATCGGCTTGGGATCCTACGAAGATCAATCGCAGTGACCGGAGCTCCCATTTGACGAGGTTGTGATTGTGGAGAGCTTTTATCATCTACACCCAGTATCTTTTTTGTGAATTCAAAGTCCACTGCTTCCGGAGCATAGAGTTCCGGGTAGGGAATGTGGGATTGTATGCGTTCTCCCGTTTCTGCCATGATGGAATTGTAACATCGGGCCGGAACCCGTCTCATATTTGAAACTTGATGGCGGTTGAGTCAGATATTCTTAGACGCTTTAATTTTGGCAGCTTCTTCAACGTCTCGGTAGCCTCCGAATTCTATGACGACCCCGAGATCCCTGTGGGTTATTGCATTCTCTATACCATTTCTGCTTGTTTCTGCATCGGCGCTCTTGACTGCCTCTGCATGCATTTGTAGAGCTTCCGAAATTGGCTTCCACTCCATTATCGTATGTTCATCGGGGGATTTATTTTCCGGCTTGGAATCTCCAGCCCAAACAGCATAGGCTTTTGTTCTGTATTCATGATTTATCTGCTTTCCGTCCTTTTCGCGTATCATTTGTGAAATATGAGTACTGATGGGAACGAGATTCGCATGTTGAATGTCAAGTCCGGTTTCTTCGCGCAACTCTCGGAGCGCAGCATCTTCAAATGTTTCCCCAGTATCTCTTTTCCCTCCGGGAGTGCTCCATTGTCCTTGGAACTTTCCTGCAGTTCTTTTTCCAAGAAAAACCTCAACGCCTTTCGTGCCATTTCTGAAGAGAAAAACCTGCACTGTGGGGATTATAATTGTTTCTATTCCTTCTTGTCGTAGCTTATTCCTTTCTGCTCGAGCAGCTAGATTTTCGTGTATTCTCACATAACGTTCAATGAGCGCGCGTTGTTCATTGGGGATATGCTTCCATGCACCGATCTGTTTTGAGTATCTATCGAGTGCAGATGCCGTACGAAATAACAGACGTCCTTTTCGGTCGATGTTTTTCATATCTGACATTATAGTCTAAGAAGTGTAAAATCTTCTCGACATGTCTAATTTCTGGGTCCGCTTGCCGAAGCCGTTTTTTGCGCTTGCGCCGCTTGAGGATGTGACGGATGCGGCGTTTCG
>CAYVHJ010000089.1:0-3237 GCA_964451235.1 uncultured Candidatus Saccharibacteria bacterium
TCGGGGGTCCCGCGACGCTTCCCTTTGGCACAGCCTGCGAGGTAGCGTTCGAGGCAAGGTAATTTTCAAGCCTTGTGATGCCGGCCCTTCGCAAGGCTTCGGTCTGTCCGAAAATATTTTGTGCTGTTTGGATAATGACCGGCGCAGAAGAAGACGCAATAGTGGCGCCAGTCTGCACCATCTGCGAAATCGTCTGCTGTATTTCGGAAGGCGGTGCGGGAGGCTCTTTGACTGTGACGATAATCGATGGTGTTTCTCTCTGGCTAAGCTGCGCGGATGTGCCTTCTATTCGCGCGAGGAGTTTGTATTCTCCACGTTTCGGCTTCCACTCGATGGAGTGGATCTGGCTCGCACTTGTCGGAAGTTCAAACTCTCTTGCGCCGATGCGTGAATCGTTTGCAAAAAAGACCAATGTTCCGCGAAGCTGTGTCTTCGCGCTGTTCACGACAACCGCAGATATCACGACCGTTTCACCTTCGGTCGCAGGTTGCGAGGATACCCATATCGATTGGGAGGGGAACCCTGCCTGTATCGTCGCGGCCGCGACGAAGGCAGGAGAGAGAAGAATCGCAAGGAAAATGAATCGCCTCACGCTCTCATTGTATACTGTGAACGTATGTACGATAGGAATCCAAGCGGCTCTTTTTTCAACTTCCTTTTGGGTTTTCTCACTTTCATCAGTTTGAGTTTTGTCATCACCTTTGCCGTGAGTTCGTATACGCTCGCGCAGGATTCCGAAAAACAAACCGCGGCGGCATTTGAGGCGCTTGTCGAATAAAAAATAACGTCGTGCGGCTCTCGAGGAGGCGAAGAGCTAGCCCCACGCCGCTAACAGGTGGAACTTGATTCCGCTTGCTGCGTCTGTCTTAACACGCATGGCGCACAAAGTCAATTTGACGCAGGCAAGGAGGCCTGTATTATGGCTGCAACTAGGCTGAAGACAGTGAGCGTTCCCTTTGGGATGTCAGTCTTACCGAGGTCGAAACTCCTAGTTGAATTAGAAGTTTGCTTTTTGCATTCATGGCAAAAACAAAAGAACAAAAGGCCGCAATTATCGAGAAGCTTGAACAGACGCTTAAAGAAGGTGCTTCGTCCGTCTTCGTGCACTTTTCGAAAGTCACGGTTTCCGAAGAGTCGGCTATGCGCCGCGCTCTCAAGAAGGATGGCGTTTCGTACTTCGTTGCAAAGAAGACGCTGATTCGCCGCGCGCTTCGTACGCTCGAGCTAAAGCATGATGAACTACCGCTCGAAGGAGAGGTCGCGATTGCTTCCGGCGGGAGTGACGATGTAACGGCCGCAGCTCGGCTCGTTCATGAGTTCGGAAAAAAGTTGACCGACAAACTCACGATTCTCGGCGGTGTATTCGAGGGAAAGCTCATGGGTCAGGCCGCGATGCAGGAAATCGCGATGATCCCCTCAATGCAAGCACTTCGCGGCATGTTCGTGAACGTCATTAATAGCCCAATCGCTGGTCTTGCTGTCGCCCTAAGGGCAATAGCAGGCAAGCGACAGTAATATTCGGGTTTCGTAAACCCGAATTTCGGGTTTACGAAACCCGAAATCGCGAAATCGTATGACTGAAGAAAACACACAAGCAGAAACTGCAGAAGTTCCTGCGAAGTTCAAAGACTTGGTGGAGAAAGTGGAAAAAATGACCGTGCTCGAGCTCAACGAGCTCGTGAAGGTCTTGGAGAAGAAATTCGGCGTCTCGGCGCAAGCCGTTGCTGTTGCCGGTCCAGCGGCTGGTGCCGCAGCGGAGGAAAAGACGATGTTCAACGCCGAACTTACCTCGGCGGGCCAGCAGAAAATCGCGGTCATCAAGGTCGTGAAGGAAGCGCTCGCACTTGGTCTCAAGGAAGCGAAGGATCTCGTAGAAAGCGCGCCGGCGATGCTGAAAGCCGACGTCAAGAAAGAAGACGCAGAAGCGTGGAAGAAAAAGATCGAGGAAGCAGGCGGAAAAGTAACCTTGAAATAGTGTTTCAAGTCCTCGCGAAAGAGAAAAAGCCGCCGGCATACCGGCGGCTTTTCGCGCATTGACTGTCACTACCAAAAGCGTAGACTTTTTTTCCATGACCAATGACTTTCTGGCATTTATTCTCGGCAATCCAAATCGGGCTGGGCTTTTGCGGGTTTTTGCACTCAATCAATCACAGGCGTTCACAGCGGCGCAAGCGGCAAAACGCGGGGGTGTGAGCCTTTCGGCAACGAGCCGCGAGATCAAGGCGCTCGCGAAGATGGGATTGCTGAAGAAAGCAAAGCTCTCGATACAAGTTGGAGTGGGAAGACGAGTTGTTGCCGGCAAACAAAAAGAAGATGCATGGACGTTTGACACAGGCTTCAAGTACGCTCCGGCACTCTCGAAATTCGTGCACGAAGTCTCGCCGATACAGCACAAGGCTCTCATCGGCGCTCTCAAAGGTTCGGGACGCCTTTCCGCCGTCATTCTCTCCGGTAGCTTCGTAGGGGATCCCACGCGGCCAGCGGATCTCATCATTGCCGCCGACGCGCTCAATGAAAGCCGCCTCGACGCCGTGATCAGGGGATTTGAACCTGCTCTGGGGTCTGAAATCCGCTACGCGGTCTTCACGACGCCGGAGTTCCGCTATCGGCTTACCATAGAAGACCGTCTCATCCGCGAAACACTCGACTACCCGCACTTCGTTTTGCTCGATAAGACGCGTATGCTCTAGCGGTTCCCATTTTTTGGCTTAAAATCTCACAGCGCTGTACGTTATCGTATCCACATGCGACCTCGGGAGGGGGGTTCACAAGAGTTGCGGATGCTATCATCTCTGTATAAAGGGTCGAAAACCTTAGAGATTTACTAGTATTACTCATTTGCTTATTTCCTTATGATAGTTAGTCAATCGGCGAACGTCCTCCAAGTGTCTTTCGCAGACCTCTGGTATACCGTTATGCAGTTCCTTCCCCAGCTCCTTGCCGCGGTGGTCGTCTTCATCATCGGCTGGATCGTCGGGGTGGTACTCTACCGTGTCGTGGAACAGGTTGTGAAGGTGCTTCGTGTCGACGACGCCCTGAAGGCCGCCGGTCTTGACGAGGCGGCGCGCGAAGCAGGCTTTACGCTGAATGTTGGAGCGCTTCTTGGGACTCTCGTGCAATGGTTTGTCGTTATCGTCTTCCTGGTGACGGCACTCGAGGTACTCGGCCTAAGCCGCGTTACAACCTTCCTCTCGCAGGTCGTGCTCTTCTACCTCCCGCAGGTCATTGCCGCAATCC
>CAYVHJ010000090.1:0-563 GCA_964451235.1 uncultured Candidatus Saccharibacteria bacterium
GGCCTGCCCTTCTTGTGGAACGTGAAGAATGCTTCGTTTAGCTCTCGCGCCTCTTTCGCGCATACGCCGACGGAAACTTTGATACCGGCTCTGCGGAGTTTCTCAATGCCCCCGCGCGCGATTTCATTCGGATCGCGCGTCGCACAGACGACACGCGTGATACCGGAACGGATGATGGCATCCGCGCACGGCGGCGTTTTTCCTATATGCCGGCATGGTTCGAGTGTCGTGTAGAGCGTCGCTCCAAGTGCCAATTTTCCGGCAACCCGCAGTGCCTCGATCTCCGCGTGCGGCATCCCAAAGGCGCGGTGGTAGCCGCGAGCGATGATGCGCCCTCCACGAACGATCACCACGCCGACCATCGGGTTGGGATTCGTGCGTCCCTCACCTTTTTTTGCGAGGCGCAGCGCCTCTCGCATGAATACTTCACCATGTCGGATCGACCGAGCCATAATCAAACGACGGTAAGCCGGTGCTTCAGTTTTTTCTTTTTTGTCTTGATGTAGCGGGAATTGATCGCGTTCGGTTTCGCTTCAAGAGGAATGCTCTCAAGAACTTCGATA
>CAYVHJ010000090.1:573-3222 GCA_964451235.1 uncultured Candidatus Saccharibacteria bacterium
CATCCTTTGTCTTTTGGTATTCCATGAAGACACTATTAACAATTTCCATAAATCTTCCACAGTCACAATTTGGATGGCATTCTTTCCCAAAGTTTTCATTATGAGGAACATCAAATTTAAAAAATATTTCACTATCAGGTCCGCCCGGTTCACCAGCTGGCATTTTGTCCGGTTCTCCTGCTCTTGACCACCAATTTTTTGTATCATAAAAAAATATTCTTTTTTTTGGATCGAATCCGTCCTTTTAGTAAATTTGTGTTCAGATTGTTTTTTCTTTGTTGTCTTTAGGTCGCGTTAATGGATCGCGTTCGGTTTCGCTTCAAGAGGAATGCTCTCAAGAACTTCGATACCCTGACGTGCGAGGTCGCGCTCTTTTTTAGGATTGTTCGTGAGAAGTCGCACGGCATGGACACCGATATCTGCGAGTATGTGCGCCGCGGCCTCATAGGTGCGCGCATCAGCGAGGAATCCGAGCGCGCGATTCGCCTCAACAGTATCGAGTCCCTCATCTTGGAGCGCATATGCCTTTATCTTGTTAGCAAAGCCGATCCCCCTTCCCTCCTGACTTAAATAGATGACGATCCCCGAGTCGCTTTTCTGTACCCTGCGCATGCGCTCCTCGAGTTGCTCGCCGCAGTCGCAGCGGAGCGAAAAGAATATATCTCCCGTAATGCACTGTGAGTGCACGCGCACGAGCGATCCGCTCTGGGGTTTGCCGAGAACGAGTGCGGCATGCTCTCGATCGTCTGTAATAGATCGGTAGACAACGATATCGAACACTCCATATTTCGTCGGCAGTGCCGCTTTGGAGACACGGACGACATCGGACTGATGATGGAGCGGGGGGAGCGGGTGCGCGTGCAGGTACCGGAGCAAATCGCGTATCGTGACGATTTTGATGTTGAGTTTCCGCGCGAGCCGCATCAACTCTTCGCGCTTAGCCATGTGCCCGCTTTTTCCGACAATCTCACAGAGAACGCCGGCAGGCGTGCGCCTCGCGAGCCGCGCAAGATCCACTGCCGCTTCCGTGTGTCCCTGACGTTCGAGCACACCTCCATCTCGCGCGATGAGTCCAAAGACATGTCCCGGCCGCACCAAATTCTCCGCGCGCGAGCGCGGATCGGCGAGAAGACGAATAGTCTTCGCGCGGTCGTGGGCAGAGACACCCGTCGTGATGCCGCGCCTTGCATTGACTGATACGGTGAAATTCACGCTCGTCTTCTCGGTGTTCTCGCTCTTGGGGATCATGAGCGAAAGATCGAGCCGCGCGGCCTGCGCACGCGTGATTGCCGTACACAGAATCCCCCCGCCCTCTTTAATCATGGTCGTGATCGCCCTCGGCGTGGCCGCATCGGCAGGAATGTAGAGGTCGGCTTCGTTCTCGCGCTTCGGATCGTCGATGATGAGCATCTTTCCTTTCCGAACATCAGCAACTGCTTCTTCAATGGTAGTGAATGTGGTTTTCATAGTTGTGACATGAGCTTGATCATTGCAAGCGCCGATTCGGCGGCCTCGACACCCTTGTTTTCCTTCCTCCTCGTCGCGCGCTCGAGCGCGTCCTTGACGTCGTACACTGCGAGCACTTCAAAAATGACGGGGATCTCGTACTCGAGGGAGACATCCATGCACCCACGTGCACACTCATTGGCAATTTGTTCAAAGTGATAGGTTTTTCCTTTCACGATGGCACCGAATGCTATCAAGGCGTCGTATCTGCGCTTCTTTCCCAACTTCTTCCCGACAAGCGGGATCTCCAGAGAGCCGGGCACCCTGAACCCATCGATGTTTCCACGTGGTACTCCTTCGCGCTTCAGGGTTGCTACGCAGTTTCGCTCGAGTGCACTTGAGACGTTCTTCCTGAACAAGGAACTGATGATGGCAATGCGAGTATCTTTAGTCTTTCTCATGGTCGCTTTCTTAACTTTTCGATGTATTTCGCAAGCACGTCCACTTCAATATTCGCCCGCGCGCCAATTTTCATATTGCGGAATGAGGTGTTCTCCCAGGTGCGCGGAATTATGCCAACCGTGAAGTAATTCTTTCCCACCTCGACGATGGTGAGCGCGACGCCGTTTACCGAGACCGATCCCTTCTCGACGAGGTACTTCGAAAGTGCGCGTGGGACAGAGAATTTCAGTGTACGACTGTTTCCCTTTCGCACAACGCGCAGCGTGCCAACTCCATCTATGTGACCTTGCACGAAATGGCCAGAGAGAAACGAGGTGGGTGTGGCAGGAAGTTCGAGGTTCACGCGCGCGCCGCGCGAAAGATCGCCAAATGTTGTTCGCTGAACTGTCTCTTCCATTATGTCGGCAGAAAAAGAATC
This sequence comes from uncultured Candidatus Saccharibacteria bacterium, assembly GCA_964451235.1. GTDB lineage: Bacteria > Patescibacteriota > Minisyncoccia > Phycocordibacterales > UBA2100 > UBA10103. The sequence goes on from CAYVHJ010000090.1 coordinate 2,900, forward strand.
CTTGCTCTTCGAAACAACCGTGAGACATGCGCCGTCAACGGCGATGCTCCCCCCGTGCTTGAGACGTCGAAGAAACCTTTTGTTTGTGTTGATCGAGATCTCCGATCGTGTTCGAGCGATGACAGTACCCCTTTGTGTAATAATTCCTGTAAACATAAAGCCCCTCTTCCTCGGGGCTTTCGCAACATCCAAAAGGATGCCTCTCCTTCTTTTATCCCGACTGTACGGTCGGTCGCGGGATTTAACCGCAGTCGTGCCCCGATTATCGGAGCTCGCGGACTCGCCTTGCAGCTTTACCGCCGATTGGGACTTCCTCGACCTTC
>CAYVHJ010000091.1:0-1406 GCA_964451235.1 uncultured Candidatus Saccharibacteria bacterium
ATACATCGCGACCGGCTTCAGGTCGTCCTCCATGTCGCGAACAGAGAAGACGACGAGCTTTTTGTTCATATCCACGTTCGTCGGACGATTCATGAATCCGGACCACGTCCCCTTTGTGTATTTCGAGAGGCGCGCGACCAAAGACTCCGAGCCCTCCATGCCCGACAAGACGAGTTCGAAGTCGGAAAGAAGCGGCGGCTCTACCTGTGCGAAATTCGCCTCCGCGCTGATGTCTTTGAGAGCGTACGTTTCGGTGATGGCTTTGTCGATGATCGCGTCTTCTTCGGGCGTGAGCCCGCCGAGCATGATGCGGAAGAGTCCGACGAGCGTGATGATGTTGTTGCGCAAAACGTCGGAAGGATTCTCGTCCTCGCGCGGGATGGGGAGATCGAAGGGGTTGATGTGGTGCTCCGAAGAGAGCGAAATGTTGAAGTAGCGGCCGCCCACCGTCTCGGCGAGGTACTCATACTCGCGCTCCGGGTCTATCACGATCACCTCGGCGTCGAACATGAGCGAGCGCAGGATTTCCAATTTCGTCATGTAGGAGTTGTGAACGAACATGCCGCCGTGGCCTGCAAGGAACACCTCGTCGTCCACCATGAGGTCGTAGACGTACTTGTCTTTTTTGTTTTGCTTCTTTGTGATCGAGACGATTGGGTCCCAGAAGAGGTCGGCGCTGGCGAGTGTTTTGAACGTGGCGATGATCTCCTCGATACGAACCATGTTTCGGAGGACTCGTTCATATTCTCCGACGATAAATTCTGCCGCCGTCCGCAGGAGTTCATACGATGAGTTGTCGCGCGTGCCATTTAGCGTTCGCGCGAGATATTCATCGAACCCATTGGCATGCATGCGCATTTTCGATACTCCTTCTCCAACCATTATTTTCAAATCATCGACCGTTTTTGGAGCATCGATTCCCGCCGCCTCGAATATTTTGAGTGCATTCTTCGTCCGAGGCGACATGCCTTGCTTTACCGTAAACCACGAACTGCTTAATGTTTCAATTAGCTTGCGGTTAAGCTCTCGATTTTCTTCCGCCATTCTCACAATTGATTCAATGGTTGGCAGATCAGAGAGTTGTTGCATGAACGGATACAGATTTTTGAACCTTTCGACTCGCCCCTCGATACTTTGCACGAGTTTTCCAAGGCGGACTGGAGAGAAATAGTGTCCTTGTTTCAGCGCCGAAAATTCCGGTAGATCCGAAATTTGCGAATCAAAATACCTTGCAAGTTCTTCTGCCAACGGCTGCAGCCCTGGCACAATGTCACAGTTCGTATTCCCATTTTTCGCAGCTATTTTTGCAAGCGCCTCTTTCTTGCGCATTGAGATAAAGCCGATATATTCTTGGAATTTGCGGATATTATCCTGGCCGGAGATTCTCACGAGCCAAAAAGTACGAT
>CAYVHJ010000091.1:1416-3206 GCA_964451235.1 uncultured Candidatus Saccharibacteria bacterium
AATCGGCTGGAGTCCGGGGATGATATCGCAAGTAGTGTTGGCATTTTTTAATGCAATCTTTGCAAGCGCCTCTTTTTTTCGTTCCGAAATAAACCCGATGTGCTCCTTGAATCTGCGAATATTGTCTTGCCCAGAAATTCTGATTTGCCAAAATGTCCTCTTCCGTCCCGTTTTTGCGTGGTTCTTTTGCCGTTTCTGCACTCTCGCGATTATTCCGAAGTAATACAGAAGATATGAAAGGCCAGATATCAATTCTTTTGACTTCGAAAGCGCTGTGATCTCATAATTTTCAATTCCCCCGTCGCCCTCAAAGTAGGAGCGCAGGTACGCGGCGACGTCTTCTTGAGAAGCGCCGAAGAGAGGATGCGGTACTCGCTTTGCGCCCGAAAGTCCATCTGCACCGATCTTGCGCATGCTATTTCGCAATTCAGTTCCATACACGGCGATCCAGCGGGCATTTCGCGTAAAGCTCAACCCAAGTTTCTTGCAGAGCGATTCTATGTGGTTGAGCGACTCGCCCTCGGTGTTGCTGATAACAATAGATCGTTTGGTGAATGCGCCCTCTGCAGATATCCAGCCGAGCAAGGAGCAAAATTCGGGCGATAACGCATCTTCTCCGGAGTTTGAACCAGATACGAAGCGAGGCAGCGGGACGTATTCTCCGGATTGTACATTCGCACTCTTCGCCGCGACAATTTTCCCTTCCCGCAAGATAAGCATATTATGATCAGCCGTTGTCGTAGTCTCTCTACCGCTTTTTGTCTTGAAGGTATAGTAGATGTCTGGCGCATCCTTACGAGCAGCAACGGAAACCTTGCTCCACCGTCCGCGCATTTGCTTGTCGAAACTAAAGACCTCAATATTGTTGGGATCAACAACCCCCTCAAGTTCCTCGTCGATTTTTGTGCAGCCATGTTTTTTTATTGTTTTCTCGACCAAGTATCCGATTTTGAGCTTCGATACAGTACCATTTTGACGTACTAGAACTTCTGTGTCATAATTTTGGCTCTTTCCGGCGCCAGACTTCGCGAATGTGACCGAATTATAATTCTCCAGAGAAAATCTATCGAACAAAATCAGCGAGGAGTTGTGGCGGTTGATGCCGTAGAGAATGCCGCGATCCGAGGTGAGGTCGAAGGAGATGAATGGAAAGATCGAGGAGAGCGGCGCGGAGTTCAGTTTCGTGTGGACATCGATTTCGTCTGTTGCAAGCGGCAAGACACTACGGAACCCCCCTTCCTGCTGAAAGAGCGCGGGGCGGATGTAGACGAGGCGGCTCTCGAGGATGGAGCGGACCTCGCTCTCCACTTTGTCGACTTCCTCGCGCGACGCGCCGTAAATCGTGAGATAGAGTCCGACTTCGAAGATGCGCTCCTGCGCCTGCTGGAGCGAATCGCGCAACTTCTCAAGGTCGGTGTAGGCGGTGTCGAGCATCGGATCGCGCACCATTCCCTTCTCCTCGCGCGTTGCGATTTGGCTTTGCACCTCCGCGACCTTTTTTTGGAACTTCCGGAGCATCTCGTTGGTGTCCATCGGATGCACGAAGATGGAGATGTCGATGACCTTGTCCATGTTGATGATGGGCGCGAACCATCCCGTTGTGAGAAAGCGCGGGTACGAGATCACGAAGAACGTACGCGCGATTTTCTCCCCAAGATCAATTTCGCGCGAGCTTACCTTGAGGGCGTGCGGCGCGATGACGTCCTGGAGCGAGAGCACGCCCGTCTGGTAGATTTCTTCCGGAAGCACCGGAAGCACTTGCGGCGCGAGCGTACTCTTTTTTTTGAAGG
>CAYVHJ010000092.1:0-3182 GCA_964451235.1 uncultured Candidatus Saccharibacteria bacterium
GCTGGAGACTTCCCGGAAAAGCGTAAGCGGCGATGAGGCCAACCACGCCGAGGACAAGATGCGCCCAGTTCTCGGCGTTGTCAAACCACCAGGCCGCGCCGAAAAGCTTATCCGGTGTCGGGCCGATCACGCCGACAAAACCGAGCACGCCGACCAGAACCAGAACGACACCTCCGATCTGCAAAAATTTTTTTGGATTCACAGGTAATTTTGCTACTGCTGATTTATTTCCCGACCTTTACCCAGGAGTTTAAGCGCGACTGCCCGGGTTTTGCCATATTCAAAACTGGCTATATTGTAACAAACTCCGGCGGCACTGAAAAATGAGTTTTTCACACCCGAATCAATTTCAACAACACCTGACCGATCGGCTAGATTTTGTTGAAATTAAACTTGACGGAGGATAGTCAAACCTCATCGAAATTGACAGGCGTTGATGAGTTTTTTGATATTGACTTTTGTGCGGGTGGTGAGTACAGTCAAGGCAGTTATGACCGAGCTTCCTCGATTTGCGTCATACCTCAAAACCTTCCGGGCTGCTTTCGAACCAGTGTTAAAAACGCACCTGGATGAGTGTGTTGCCCGGTTGGGAAAGATCGACCCGGTCGGCGCGCTATTTGCTCGGCTGGTGCGCGATTTTACCGTCAGAGGCGGGAAGAGAATCCGTCCTGCGCTCGTGTCGCTGGGGTACGAGGCTGCTGCGGGACGTTCCGATATCCGAATTCTGCGCCCGGCGGTTGCCATAGAGCTGCTCCACAGTTTTTTGCTCATCCACGATGACATCATTGATCGCTCTGCTACGAGGCGAGGGCGGCCGACGGTTCACCGCGCATTCCTCAAGCGGTATGCCAAACTCGTTCACCAGCTCCCGCCGGGAGAACAGGAACACATTGGGAATGCACTCGCACTCATGACCGGGGATGCATGTTGCGCTCTTACCAGCGATACTCTCGCGCGCAGCGGCTTTCCAGCCGAACGGCTGCTGCCAGCCCTCCGGAAGCTGCAATCACTCGTAGTGGATACCGCCATCGGCGAGGCGCTCGACGTGATCAAGCCATTCGACCTAAAGACGTCGGCGGGGAACGTTCTTAACATTCATGTCCTTAAGACCGCGCGATATACCTTTGAGGGTCCGCTGCATATCGGAATGTTTCTCGGAGGAGCGGACGAGGCGGCAATGCGGGCAATGAGCTCGTATGCCGTACCAGTTGGCATTGCGTTCCAAATTCAAGATGATATCCTTGGGGTATTTGGCTCAGCGCAGGAACTCGGGAAGTCAGTTACCTCGGATCTCGAGGAAGGTAAACAGACGCTTCTGACGGTATACGCACGAAGACACGCGACATCTTCCCAACAGAAGCGCATTCGTCTACTGCTCGGCAGGAAACCGTTAGATATGGGCGAGCTTGCAGAGATTCGTTCTATCATGCGCGGATCTGGTGCACTCGGATACGCCCAGCGGAGATCACGGCAGCTCGTATCCCGAGGAAAACGCGCGCTCCAGCGGCTTTCATTGCCGGCTCACATCAGCGCCATCCTGGAGGATTTGGCTAACTACCTGGTGGATCGCACCACCTAATCAGTCCGCTATGGGGAAAACTTCTTCGGCCATGGAACAACTGTTCGGCGACGTGCATCGGTATGTAGCACTCCTTGAGCCCGTCGCCAAGAGACTCGCGCGAGCGTACCGGGAGGAGGCGTTCACGCCCGTATTCGACAGTCTCCCGCATCGCTCCATCGCAATCGCTCCCATGGTCCTATGCGATGCGCTCGCCGCAGATCTCAAGATGCCAGCGCCGGAATTGCTCCTGCAAGCGATCGGCGCGCTCTGCCTCCACATTTCAACGCACGATGATCTTGTGGATGAGCCGGCTGCCGAGCGGCTCCTCCAGGGAGCGCGACTCTACGCCGGCAACATTGCCGTCCTCGAGGGCATGCGGATCTTGGACGAGATTGGTGATCATAGTGTTAGCGAAACGATGCTCCGCCAGATCGCCTTGAATCATGCGCTCCAGCAACGGTGCCTTGTTCAGCTGTGGGAGGGTCAACCCGCGACATTCGCCGAGTACCGCGCCGGAATCGAACACGATTGCGCATTCGCTTCAATCGGCATCTTCGCCGCGCTGGCGTACGCAAAACGCCTGCCTCTTCGGGAACGGCTGTGGGATTTCTGTGTCGGATATGGGGTTGGATTTCAGCTCTTGGATGATATTGCCGAAACTCCGGGAGATGAACAGCTCGGATACCATTCGTTTCCGCTCCTCGAAGGGCGGCCGTACGCCGAGTCATTCCGTCAAACTTTTGCGCACTTCGCATTGGCAGAAAGCGCGCTCGACCCCCACTGGCGCCGATTGCATCAATTGGTGGACTATCCTCGGACATTTGCGACAGAACTCCAACATGCCATCACTACAACCTGAGCGGCGCGTGGTGGTCGCGACTGCTCTCATTACCCGCCGGCGCCGCGTGTTATTGCTTCAGCGCAGCCGTACGAGCCATACCTTTCGCGGGTATTGGCAGCTGCCGGAAGGAAAAGTTGATGTCGGCGAGCATCCGGCTAAAGCGCTTGTAAGAGAGTTGCGCGAGGAATTACACTGCCGGACAAAGGCAGTGCGGCTTGTAGGTCTGATGAGTACCGTGGGGATGAGCGGCGGCGAGCGTATCGAGGCGTTGCGAGCGCTCTACCGCGCAGTACTTTCCGGTTCTTTACAATTGAGCAGAGATCACGCAGCGTACGTTTGGGCGCTACCGGCGAACGCGCATCGTGGGAGACGTTTGGTGCCCGGCACGCGGGCCGTTCTTCGTCTGTGTGCCGCGAGCCGAGCAAGGAGGCAGTGATGAACATAGTGCTCCTGACGGGGTTGAGTGGTGTCGGGAAGTCGGCAATAGCGCGTCAACTGGCAGAGCGATTTGGTGCGGCGTGCTTCAGCGAGCGGGATGTTTTTCGGACACTCGCGCGCGGTTACGGGTTTGAGCGCGGTCGGCTCTGGCTCGCCGCAGTGGGGATTCTCGAGGCCCTCCGGGCGGTGCGCGAGCGGACGATCGACCTCATTGCCGGCGCAGAGGACGCGCTTCTGATCATCGTAGACGGTGTATACGAGGCGACACTGCCGGCCGCCATTGCGTCTCGGTTCCCTTCTGCGAAAACGTTTACCGTTGCCGTCGAAGCGCCAGAAGTGATT
>CAYVHJ010000093.1:0-3165 GCA_964451235.1 uncultured Candidatus Saccharibacteria bacterium
GGGAGGAAGATTACACTCGTGAACCCGGCACTTTCACTCGGACAAGCAGTGCACACAACGCTTGAAAATCTGAAGCATATGCCAGTCGTAGAGCGTCTCGCACGCGACTTATTTGTAGATTTTGAGAGGGCGTGGGCGACTGTTTCTGGAAAGAAAGGCGGCTTCACGAACGAAACCGAGGAAACTGCCACAAAAGCTCGTGGTCGCATAATGATAGAGCGAGTCGTACGCAATCCAGGACCGATAGCGAAGAAGACCGTAGCACTCAAGGAATCGCAAAGCGGCATGCCGCCGAATTTCTTTCTTTCCGCGGAGGAAAATATCATCCTCAACGGACGTATCGACTGGCTCGAGTACGCGGAGGAAAACGACGGCATTCGCGTTGTTGATTCGCCATGTGCGTTTAGCTACCTTCTTGTAATTTTCACATTCTATCCTGTACAGTGAGCATGTCAATAATGACACCCATCTTACATATGTGGACATCATGTTGATAAGTAACGCAAGGCAGGGTACCATGCGTCATAATGGAAGTATGGCTCCAAAACTCAACATAAGGGAACTTCGGCTTGCGCACGGCATGACCCAGGAATACTTAGCAGGTAAACTTGGTTTATCGCGTCCCACTCTCATAAAGATCGAAAAGGGGGAACGCATGCTGAAGAAGTCCGAAGAGAATCGCGCGCGTGAGCTTTTTGGGGTGGTGGAGGAACATGCGTCCAGTAAAAGCGACATGCGTATCAACGTACCGCAGAAGAAGCTCGGCAAGTTCAAGCAGGTACTTTTATATATGTTGGAGAAGACCGCGGGAAAGCCGAATATCGGCATGACAGCTCTTTACAAGCTGCTGTACTTCGTTGACTTCGACTACTACGAGAAATATGACGAACAATTAATGGGACTAACTTACATTAAGAATCACTACGGCCCGACGCCGCGTGAATTCGTGAAGGTGATAGAGGAAATGAAGAAAGACGGCGACCTCGAAGAGGTTAAGAGTCCGTATTTCGCATACGAGCAGAAGAAGTTTCTCCCGCGCAAGTCAGCCGATCTTGCTTCGTTGAGTGGGCAGGAGATTGCCATGATCGACAGCGTCTTGTCGCGCTACGGCGATCTCTCGGCTAAGCAACTATCCGATCTCTCACACGAGGATACCCCTTGGGTAGTAGCCGAGGACGGAAAGAACATCGAGTATGAACATGTATTTTATCGGACCGACGCTTTCTCTGTGCGCGAGTATGATCCGCTCTAAAAGATTCCCTGTATGGAGTATGCCGAGTTGCCTGAATTTGTGCGTGAGTTGAAGCGGCTAAGTAAAAAGTATCGAACGTTGGGCGACGATCTCGAAGAATTGAAGCGCATGCTAGCAAAGCTCTCGATAAAGCATTCAGGGAAACATTGGAATTGTCTGCATCGAGACGAGAGGATAGGTATCTACAAAATCAGGCTTGCGTGTCGGTATCTACGGGCTGACAAGATGCGAGTAATCTACGCACAACACTCGGAGACAGCTAAAATAGTTTTCATCGAGCTGTATTACAAGAGTGAGAAAGAGAACGAAGATCGAGAACGCATTAAACTGTATCTAAAGAGTAAATCTTGATTACAGAGATTCCAAAAACTCGAGGGTTGCTTCGTTGCGGAGGGCGTGGGCGATGTGGGCGCGGAGGGCTTCCTGATCAGCGTTCGGGATATGCTCGCGTGCGTGCGTGAGCTCTTTTTCGAGCCGTTCTTTGTCGGCCTCAATATTTTCGCGTCGCGCGATCTCGGAGAGAATGAGACGGACTTTTGCGCGCTTGTCGGCAGCTTCTTTCCATTCCGTGCGGAGCTGCTCGCGTGTCTTTTTCACCTGCGCGAGATAGGCGTCCCACGTCATGCCGGAGCGCTCGAGGTCGTGCTTGATACGCGCTTCCATCTCGTCGAGTTCATACTCGCGCAGAGCCACCGGATACCTTATCGTCGATTCCTTCACAAGCTCATCGAGGATCATGGCGCGCTTCCTCTCGCGCGCTTGTATTTCTTTCTCTGTTTTTATGTTCGAGCGAATCGTTTCCGAGAATTTTTCAGCGTTTTCTAGCCCAAGCGACTGCACGAATGCGTCGTCGAGCGCCGGCAGTTCTTCCTCTTTCATTGCGCGCGACTCCTCGTGCGCTTTTTGAGGCTCTACGCCGGCCTCAATTTTCCCTATCCGCGCGCGCTCGCGGCGTAGGTGCGTGAGCGCCTCTTTGTGCTCCTCGTCGGAAACCGTGATTTCTCCTTTCGTCGCGTTGATCCCCGCTGCGATCGTTCTGTAGTCGGGAAGTTTCATCTCCGGCGCGAGCGCGGCGCGGGCGGAGAAGGCGAGCGACTTCCCAGATTCAGGCGCTTCGATCGTGACGCGGGGGGCTTCGATGATAAGGAGTTTTTCTGCGGCGAGTAATTCTGGCAATTCGTGCTGTACTGCATGTTCAGCCGCACTCTTCAAGATCGTCGCCTCGCCGTAGATTTGTACGATGCGCTCGATTGGCACCTTGCCCGGACGGAATCCGTCGAGTTTTGCTGTTCTTTGCATATCGTTCAACGTTTCGGTGCGATACATCTGCATCGCTTCGGCAGGAATTTCTGCGCGAATCTCGACTTCCCACGCACTCTCGTCGCGCGAGATTTTTACGTTTGTCAGATCGTGCATCATCAGCCGAGTGTATCAGAAAACTTTTTGTGTACCATAACTATCCCGATACTTAGTTTTTAAACTAAGTATCGGGGTGAGAAAAAACGCGCGAAAGGGGGGGGGCAACTTATTGGATTTGAGAGGAGGTATCAGCAGGAATAAAAGGAAGCTGATCGACGGAATTCTTTTTGTTCAAATATGCGCCCCAGAAATAGAGTGCGCCGAAGGCGAGAAGGATGACAATGATGATGATACCGATCCACGCACCGGCGCCGCTCTTTCGCGCGCGGTTGTGCTCTGCAAGCAGATGACTCGTGTCCGCGGCTACATTCGATGCGTTCGTCGCAGGAGGCATACCGCTATTATAGGTGCAAGGGGCAAGGTGCTAGAGGTAAGAAGGGGATAAACGCAGTGGGAATAGGTCCTTTAACCTTAGCCCTAAAACCTTGAATCTACTTGCTGAATTTCTTTTGGTAGAGCTCTATTGAGCGTTGTACTGCTTTCAGTGCATCAGC
>CAYVHJ010000094.1:0-1921 GCA_964451235.1 uncultured Candidatus Saccharibacteria bacterium
GCGTGCTACTGCCGCAGGCGCAGTCCGTTTCGCGGTTCTTCTCAAGCAAGGCTTGAGGCATGCCGACGTTGCGCATCTGCAAAAAGTGCTCGGCGTCGAGCAGAGCGGCTACTTCGGCGTACTGACGCGGGCTGCGGTGGAAGCATTCCAAATCAAGCATGGTCTCGCGAAGAAGGGAGACGCCGGGTTCGGCCTAGTCGGTCCGAAGACCCGCACAAAGCTGAACGAGCTCTTTGGTGAGGGAGCAGCGGTGGCAGCAGTACAAGCCTCTGCGCAGGGCCGGGCACAGAGTGGAAATGCGGCAGTTGCCCCCGGTACGTTTGCGCGCGCACTCCGAGTAGGAGCGAAAGGGGACGACGTGAAGCTTCTGCAAGTTGTGCTCAACGCCGACGCGGACACGCGCATTGCGCAGGCGGGCGATGGCTCTCCCGGGAAGGAAACCACGATGCTCGGGCGCCTCACGCTGAAAGCGATTCAAAAGTTCCAGGAGAAGCATGGCATCGCAAAACCGGGTGACCAAGGATATGGCAACGTCGGCCCGATGACGCGCGCAAAACTGAATGCAGTGCTCGCGGCGTGGCTTGCGGCACATGCCTCTGGTTCGACAGGCTCAACGCAAGCGGCGCCTGAACCAAGCCCTGCTCCATCGCCGGCCGCTTCAACCTCAACGACAACAGATGCTTCGCAAGCGACGACAACGGCGAATGTCATTGCAGCGGCGACAACGACTTCCACGACTGCGGGGACAACAACTGGGGCCGTGAGTGTCAATGTGTCCGCAACAACAACGACATCATACTAAATTACTACATAATCGGGTCGCGCCCCGCAAATGCGGGGCGCGACTTTTGATATATGCAAGTGTTCTGACATGAGTTGTTTTTAAACGGAAGAGAACGTATAGTGAAAGAAATCTCCTCCGCGGAGTTTTTTCATTTGTATGGAAATTCGTAACATCGCGATCATAGCCCATGTCGATCATGGAAAAACTACGCTCACCGACGCGCTTTTGCGGCAGACGGGGGCAGCGGAGGCGGGTGTCTCGATGGATTCCAACATCCTCGAGCTCGAGCGCGGCATCACGATCTATTCCAAGAATGCTGCCATTTTCTACAACGGTACAAAGATCAATATCGTCGACACGCCGGGGCACGCTGATTTCGGGAGCGAGGTTGAGCGCGTGTTGCGCTCCGTCGATTCAGTACTTCTCGTCGTGGATGCGCAAGAAGGCCCGATGCCGCAGACCCGCTTTGTCCTGAAGAAATCACTGGAGTTGGGACTCAAACCCATCGTCGTCATCAACAAGATAGACAAGCCTGCCGCGGATCCTACGAGGTGTGAGGAAGAAGTCCTCGAACTTTTTTTGGAGCTCGGTGCGTCAGACGAGCAGTCGAACTTTCCTGTCGTCTACACGATCGGAAAACTAGGCATCGCGAAGCTGAAGCTCACCGACGACTCGAAGGATCTTGTACCGCTTCTGAAGACGGTCCTTTTGCACGTGCCGCCTGCTTCCACTGCCACTTCGGCGGGCACGTCTGCCAAACTTCAGCCATTTAATCTGGCATACGACAGTTTTCTGGGGCGGCTCGCGATCGCACGGGTGTACGAAGGTGTGCTGAAAACGGGCGACGCTGTTTTTGTAAAAAAGCCTTTGGGAGAAACCCGAAGCGGCAAGATCACGAAGATGTTCAGTTTTCGCGGACTGGAGCGCAGCGAAACGGAGAGCGCGGAAGCAGGCGACATCGTTGTCGTTGCGGGGCTTCCCGACATCTACATCGGCGAGACGATCACGACCGAGAGCGAGGCGGAAGCCCTGCCCGCGATAGCCATCGACGAGCCGACCATTGCCCTGAATTTTCTCGTCAACAATTCGCCATTTGCCGGCCGCGAAGGGAAGTTCGTAACGTCGCGGCAAATCCGC
>CAYVHJ010000094.1:1931-2842 GCA_964451235.1 uncultured Candidatus Saccharibacteria bacterium
AGAGGCTCGAGCGCGAACTCGAAGTGAACGTCGGTCTGCGCGTTGATTTCGGAAGTGCCGACTTCTTTCGCGTATCCGGCCGCGGAGAGCTCCACATCGCCATTCTTCTCGAGAACATGCGGCGCGAAGGATACGAGATGCAGGTCTCGCAGCCGACAGTCATTTTTCACGAAGACGGAGGTGAGAAGCAGGAGCCATACGAGGAGGTTATCGTGGATACGCCCGAAGAATACCAAGGCGCTGTCATTGAGCGGCTGGGCACCCGCAAGTTTGTCATGAAAGATCTCAAGCTGCATGCGAATCACTCCGGCACGCGTGCTCAGGTGCGGCTTATCTTCGAGGGCCCGACGCGGGGACTCCTCGGCTATCGCAATCAATTCGTACTCGACACGAAGGGCGAAGGCATACTTTCTTCCCGAGTCATTGGATTCCGCGTGTATGCGGGAGAAATAAAGAAGCGGCAGGTCGGCTCGATGATATCGATGACGACAGGCAAAGCACTCGGCTTCGCGCTCTGGAATTTGCAGGAGCGCGGGGTCATGTATATCGGCCCCGGAGCGCAGGTGTACGAGGGGGAGGTCATCGGCAATACCTCAAAAGGGGAGGAGATGACCGTGAATCCGACGAAGGGCAAGCAGCTTACCAACATGCGCTCGAAATCTTCGGACGAAGCGATCAATCTGATCCCGCCCTACGAGCTCGGAATCGAGCGCGGGCTTGAAGTCATGGCCGAGGACGAGTACCTCGAGATCACGCCGAAAAGCGTCCGCCTGCGCAAGCAATTTCTTACGGAAATTGATCGCGCCCGCGCGCGCAGGCAAGGCTGAAACAAAGAAATAGCAGGGTAAGACCTTGCCATTGCGAAAGAAGAGAAACCGCTTTGACGGCGATTATAATATGATTATAATGTT
>CAYVHJ010000094.1:2852-3060 GCA_964451235.1 uncultured Candidatus Saccharibacteria bacterium
ATATGCGCTCGAAATCTTCGGACGAAGCGATCAACCTCATCCCGCCCTATGAGCTCGGAATCGAGCGGGGCTTGGAAGTGATGACGGAAGACGAATATTTGGAGATCACGCCCAAAAATGTGCGCCTGCGCAAACAATTCCTCACCGAAATAGACCGCTCCCGCGCGAAGCGAAAGTCGTAGTTTGGTATACTTCTCGGCAATGATGA
>CAYVHJ010000095.1:0-2982 GCA_964451235.1 uncultured Candidatus Saccharibacteria bacterium
TCTCGGAACCGATGCGCCCCGTGAGTGTCAACGGTATCCTGGAAAAGGCGTTCGCAGATGATGTCGGCGCGGCAAGTGCGTTCAGGAGATCCGATACGCTTTCCGGCTGTACCTGTTCCTCTCCGGCTTTTTGCGAGTCCACTTGTGACGCCGTAAGCAGACTCGATGCGGGAATTGCCGCGGGTAGTGGGTAGTTCGCGCCGCTCGGCGTGAAGCCCTGGGACTGGTATGTGCCGCCCGGAGCAGCGAAGCCAACAGGAGAGCTGGACCATCCCGTATTCGCAAACGAGAAAGGGCTTGTCGCGGTGTTATCGGCGATTCCTTGACCATTTGGGGTAAAGGAAACATTTCTCCCCATAGCGAGCGCCCCGGCCTGCGAATCACTGCACCCGCGACAGATGGTCGTACAGATATCGAGTTTGTCGGGCCGGCCTCTAAAAGCGCTTCCCGTGTCGTGTACGTAGCCGACGACATTCTCCACGGTATGCTTTTGTTTATCCAGGGCGCTCGTGTACGTGATGGTGCCAAGATTGTAGTATTTGCCGTAATTCCTCGGATCCGAGGCAAGCGTGACATATCTGGCGGTCCCTGCACGGACCTCATCGAGACAGCGGGGAATACTTTGACCGTCCAAGCCGGGCTTGGAAGTCTCAATACATCCTTCGATAGAAGTCCTACAGCCTGGTGCATCATGGGGCACATAAAATGTGAGTATTTTTCCCGTCGAAGAAAAAGATTCACTGTATGCGACGGACGTAAGAGTAATCGTCAGAAAAGCGCTGAGAATCGATATGCGGAAAAAGTCGGCAGACATCGCAATTTATTGTAGCTCAAAATCTCGAATCAGCCGCGCGAGGTTGTTGAAAGCTACAAGAGGACCACGGCGCGGTTATCAGAGACTTCGAGTACGCCGCTTTCGATAGGAAAATCCTTTGCGCCCTCCGAGGGTATGCCTGTCTGCGCCGGGGCTTCGGCAGGCAGGCGTACCCGGATCCTTCCTTTTTTGAGTGTCGTCACGAACGGCTCGTGGTGCGCAAGCACCGTGAGTTCGCCATCGCTCCCCGGAAGTGTCGCGGAGATCACAGGACCGTCGAAACGCGTCTCGCCCACACTTGCGATGACAAGATGAAAAGTATTTTTCATAGTTTGTAGTTAGTAGTTAGTAGTCTGTAGTCTTAAAGCCGGGATTCTCACTACTTACTATTTTCTACTCACTACTAACTTCCCTAATCGCGCCTTTCATGTAGAATGCCTGCTCGTTTTGCGCATCGTGTTTGCCGGAAAGTATCTCGTCGAATGCTCGGACGGTCTCCGCGAGCGGAACGTACGCACCATGCTTCCCTGTGAAAGCTTCGGCAACGGACATAGGCTGTGAGAGAAAACGCTGGACCTTGCGCGCGCGATACACGAGGCGCTTATCTTCTTCGGAAAGCTCCTCGATACCGAGAATGGCGATGATGTCCTGCAAATCCTTGTAGCGTTGCAGGACGCGGCGCGTTTCGTTTGCGACGCGGTAGTGCTCCTCACCGACAATTTCTGGAGTGAGCGCGGTGGAGCCGGAATCAAGTGGGTCAATAGCGGGATAAATTCCCAGAGATGCGAGCTGGCGCGAGAGCACAATCGTTGAATCAAGGTGCGAAAAGGTTGTGGCGGGAGCTGGATCCGTGAGGTCGTCTGCGGGTACATAGATCGCCTGCACAGAGGTGATGGATCCTTCGGTCGTCGAGGTAATGCGCTCCTGCAAAAGCCCCATTTCTTCCGCCAAAGTCGGTTGATACCCGACGGCCGACGGCACGCGGCCGAGAAGCGAAGAGACTTCCGAGCCCGCCTGCACGAAGCGGAAGACATTGTCCATGAAAAAAAGTACGTCTTTCCCACCCTCGTCGCGGAACGCCTCCGCAATCGTGAGACCGGAGAGCGCGACACGGGCGCGAGCGCCGGGCACCTCGTTCATCTGGCCGAACACGAGCGCAGTTTTTTCGAGAACGCCGGATTCTTTCATTTCGTGGTAGAGGTCGTTCCCCTCGCGCACGCGCTCGCCCACGCCCGCGAATACAGAGTAGCCTCCGTGCTCTGAAGCGACGTTGTGGATCAATTCCTGAATGAGCACCGTCTTGCCTACGCCCGCGCCTCCGAAGAGCCCGACTTTGCCGCCCTTGATGAAGGGCGCCAAGAGATCGATCGCTTTGATACCCGTTTCAAAAACTTCCGCTTTCGTGCTTTGGCGCACGAACTTCGGCGGATCTTGATGGATAGGCAAACGCTTCACTTTTTCCGGCGCTCTCATGCCGTCGATCGGATCGCCCACCACATTGAACATCCTTCCGAGCGCAGCCTCTCCCACCGGCACGGCGATCGGAGCACCCGTGTCGGTCACTTCCGTCTCCCGCGGGAGGCCGGCGGTATCCTGCATCGAGATGCAGCGTGCCCGATTGAGCCCGAGGTGCTGCACCACCTCCAGAGTGAGTGTTTTGTTGTTATGTTTTATCTGGAGCGCGTTTTTTATTGGCGGAAGATTCGCCTGCCCTGAGTCCGTCGAGGGGTCAAACCGCACGTCGACGACCGGCCCGATTATCTGCGTGACAATGCCTTTCGACATAAAAGATGGCCGAATGATAACAATTCACGTGAAATCCGCAACCAAAATTTCTCGCGCTTTTGCGAGCGCCTTGCCGCGATGGCTGTATCTGTTCTTCTCCTCAACAGTCATTTCTCCGCCGGTTTTCCCTGCCTCATCGTAGAGAAAAATCGGGTCGTACCCGAATGGCCGCTCCCCTCTTGGTTCGCGGGTAATGCGACCATACACTTCTTCGCGACACGTTTTTAGACGCCCCGTCACGGGATCATGTATCGCAATGACAGTAACGAATCGCGCGATGCGCTTTTCATCGGGAATATCTTTCATCACCTCAAGGAGCTTTCTGTTCCTGTCGGCATCGGTTCCCACCGCATACCGCGCACTTCCTATTCCCGGTTTGCCCC
>CAYVHJ010000096.1:0-2974 GCA_964451235.1 uncultured Candidatus Saccharibacteria bacterium
TGGCATGAGTACTCGTTCAGCGTTGTTTGCGTTAGCATTCGGAGTTTTCCTCATTGTTCCGTTTGTTACCCACGCGGGAATCAGCAAGAAAGCGGACGAGATGTGTGTTCCCGCTATACCTCCGTGCCCTTGTGGCAAGATTATGACATCTAAAGGCTGTAAACCAGGTAATAATAAATTCATGTGCCCCTGCTGGGACACCCCCCCGGGGGGGAAGGTAACTGGTATATGTGTGGCTACATTGAACTGCGAAGGAAAGAGTTTCACTGATCACAAATGTCCAACAAAAGACAGGTCTTGGCTCACGCGAAGGGCATGGGAGAAGCTCTCAAAGGGATCATGGATATGCTGAAGCAGGCGATGAAGGGCGGGGGAGGTGGGGGCGGCGGCCAGCCGCCGCCACCGCCACAAACAGGAAAAGAAGGATGCACACAGTATTACCAAGTCACGGCCCCTTCGGCAGACCCGTGCGCCTCCTACGTTCCTCCGACATCAGATTCGCTCTTGACAGACACGGGCTTGAGCGGCTCCGACGCGCTTCTGGATGCGCTGAATGCCGGAGGTGGAGAATTGCTCAACGTGAGCGATACGCTCATAGGATCGCTCGGCGGTTTGCCCGAGGAAACGACCAAGACAAAAACCGACATGTCTCCCCCGAGCACCACATCGCCTCCCATCGGCGGGAACCTTTCAGGTCAGCAAGTGAATCTGCAATCGGGTACGCGCGGCAACATTGTAGTAACAGAGGGGGGTGCGACGATCGTCGCGCAAGCGCGCGACGCCGGGGCGAATACGGAAGTCGCGGGCTTCTATGGCTCCGACGCCTACGACGGACAGCCGCAGGGGGTCATCGCAGGCATGTGCAAGAATCGTCCATGGGCGAGCTCCGTTGTTTCCTTCGTGATCCCACCGGTATTTTTTGACGGACTCTGCGCGTGGCGCGGTTATCAAGTAGGCGCTCCCGCGCCACCCTCGAAGCCTGTAGTCGAGACGACACAGAAGTCCACGCTATCTCCCACGCCTACTTTGACTCCGCAGATCACGACGCCAACAGTTCCGCCGCAAGTCGACATTTGGGCTGTGCCGGATAGAGTGCCGCTCGGCACGCGCACCTCGATTTTCTGGAACACGAAGGGCGTCGAATCGTGCTCGATCACCTCGCCCGAGGGCAGCTTCAACGAAAACACGCTCTCCGGAGGCGCGGCGACCGTCCCGCTCTCCGGCGTAACAACATTCACGATCTCCTGCCTCACTGCCGGCGGAAAGCCAGTTACCGACTTCGTAACAGTGAATCTGTCTATATAATAGCCGGATTCATGCGAGCGTCTTCCTATACGCTTTTCGGTGGCACCGTATTTCTCGGAGCGTTTCTTCTCTTTGCGATACAGCCGATAGCCGGGAAACAGCTTCTCCCGTTTTTCGGCGGATCGTCGTCGGTCTGGGCGACGAGCCTCGTGTTTTTTACCGCGATGCTCTTTGCGGGCTATCTGTACGTGTACGTACTCGCGATGTTGTCCCGGCGCGCACAGGTCACGATTCATCTGTGCCTTGTGGGAGGCGCGCTTCTTATTGCCCTCGGTCCATTTTCTGCGTCGTACACAACCCACATTCTTTCCGGTTTGCCAGCGGGTGATGCGCCCGCTCTCGGAGTCCTCGCCACGCTTCTTCTTGCGATAGGGGCGCCGTTTTTCCTTCTCTCAACGACCGGCCCCTTGATGCAATATTGGTGGGGCACTGCGAGCAAGAGAGAACCATACTCGCTCTACGCGCTTTCGAACGCCGCGTCTCTCGTCGCGCTTATCAGCTATCCGTTCGTTATAGAACCGCTCCTGTCGCTTCGACACCAGAACGCAGCGTGGACTTTTCTCTTTTTTGTATACGCGGTGGCGTGTGTTGCGAGCGCCGTTCGATTTTTTCGCGCGCACGACGTTTCGGAGATGAAAGAGAATAACGCAGATGTATCGCTCCTAAAAGGTCTCTTGTGGATCTTACTTGCCGCGCTCCCATCCTTCACGCTTGTTGCGGTTACGACGCAGATTACCCAGCAGATAGCGCCGATGCCGCTCCTTTGGGTTGTGCCGCTCGTACTCTATCTCCTTTCGTTCGTTGTCGCGTTTGCCGGGCGCGGGCAATCAATCTTCGTGCCGTTTTTCTTTTTTGGTTCTGTATGCGCCGCATGGTGGTTTGCTGGAGCCTCCCATGACGCCATTGTGCTTCAGGTTCTATCGTATCTCGTTCTTCTGTTCTTCTGCGGGCTTTCATGCCACGCGCTTCTCTATCGCGCGCGGCCTGATACCGAATCGCTCCCTCTTTTCTATGTTTTCCTTTCATTGGGTGGCGCGCTTGGTGCGCTCCTCGCGAGCGTCGTTGCCCCACTCATGTTTTCCGATTACTTCGAATTCCCGCTCGCTCTTGCTCTCTCCGGCGCTCTCGCTGCGTGGATTCTTCCCAATGCGTTTTTCCCGCGCATTCTTGATGCTCACAAGATCATACTTGCTAAAATTCTTTTTATTGTCCTTGTGGTTGTCCTTTTTGTTTTCTTTATTCTCCAGGATGATGAGGGGGTTTCGATTTCCACGCGCAGCTTTTATGGAAATGCAGAAGTGATATTCCATGATGGTCTTGTATCCCTTCGGCACGGAACGACGATCCATGGCACGCAATTCGCGCATGCGGAGGATGCGCGTCTGCCGACGATGTACTATGTGCCGGGAAGCGGTGTGGGTAGGTCGCTTTTATATCAGCAGGGAAAGCTAGGGGAGGAGGAAATGCGCGTCGGTGTTGTCGGACTCGGCACTGGCACTATAGCCGCCTACTGCAGACCTGGCGACACGTATGTGTTCTACGAAATTGATCGGCGCATAGAAGAGGTTGCACATTCGTACTTCAGCTATCTCTCGCACTGTGAGGGGGCGGATGTTCGTATCGGAGACGGAAGGATTGTTCTTACAGCAGAGAGGGCGGCCGGCTCTCA
>CAYVHJ010000097.1:0-864 GCA_964451235.1 uncultured Candidatus Saccharibacteria bacterium
AAAGCGGTATCACATCGAGAAGGAGCACGTCCTTCACGTCGCCCTGCAGAATGCCGCCCTGAATCGCGGCGCCGATCGCGACGACCTCGTCGGGATTCACCCCCATGTGCGGTTTCTTTCCGAAAAACGTTTCGACCGCTTTTTGGAGCGCGGGCATGCGCGTCTGGCCTCCGACAAGGATTACCTCATTGATATCCCCCACCTTGAAAGGCGAGGCTTCCATCGCGCGCTTTGTGATACTCATTGCACGCTCGATAAATTCGGCGGCGAGTTCCTCTAATCTTCCGCGCGTAAGTTTCCAAAGCAGATGGCGCGGTCCCGATGAATCCGACGTGATGAAGGGAATATTGACTTCGGATTCGAGTGCGGTCGAAAGCTCGATCTTCGCCTTCTCCGCCGCTTCGTCGAGCCGCTGGCGGCCGAGCGCATCATTCCGCACATCGATACCGGATTCTTTTTTAAACTCATCCGCGAGCCAGTGCATGATCTTCTGGTCGATGTCTCTGCCGCCGAGATGCGAATCGCCGTCTGTCGAGCGGACTTCGATGACGTCGTCGCCGACTTCAAGCACGGAGATGTCGAACGTTCCGCCGCCAAAATCGAAGACGGCGATTTTCTCGTTCTTTTTCTTGTTGAATCCATACGCAAGTGCCGCGGCTGTGGGCTCGTTGATGATGCGCTTCACATCGAGGCCTGCGATCTTGCCCGCATCCTTTGTCGCCTGCCTCTGCGAGTCGTTGAAATACGCGGGAACGGTGATGACTGCCTCCGTGATTGTCTCTCCAAGGCGTGCTTCCGCATCTTGCTTTAATTTCTGCAAAATCATCGCAGACATTTCCTCCGGCCGGTACCACTTGCCTTGCC
>CAYVHJ010000097.1:874-2907 GCA_964451235.1 uncultured Candidatus Saccharibacteria bacterium
ATTTGTCCCCCATCTTCACCTCAATGCCGCCCGTAGCGCCTTTTTGCGTCTCAAATGGCACTGCCGCGCGATCCTTCCCGACCGCCGGCTCGTCGAAGGTATGTCCGATAAATCTTTTTATCTGGTAGACCGTGTTTTTAGGGTTGGTGACTGCCTGACGTTTGGCAAGCAAGCCGACGAGCCGCTCGCCCGTTTTTGAGATGGCGACAACCGATGGAGTCGTGCGTGCGCCCTCCGCGTTTTCGATGATAGCGGGCTCGCCCGCCTTCATGACTGCTACTGCGGAGAAGGTCGTGCCGAGATCTATGCCGATTATTTTGCTCATAGGTGAGAATGTATATATAAGAAATCAGGGTGTGTTGTCAATAGTTCATGCCCGCACGACGACCTGTGCAGGACGCAACACGCGCTCGCCTACGCGATAGCCCGAGCGAACGACACGTGTGATCATGTGCTTTGCCGCCGCGCCCTCCTTTTCTTCGTCTATGATCTCGTGCAATGCGGGGTCGAACGCCTCACCCACTCTCCCGAAACGGCTCACGCCACTTTTTGCGAGCGCATCAAAAAGGAGATTCTGCACATTCTCCATACCAGTGCGCCAGCCCTTGTCCAAATTCGCCCACGATTCGGAGCTCACCGCCATCTCGAAACTATCGAGTGCGGGTATGATGTCGTGAATGAGGATATCGCGCGCCTGTGCGGATTCCTTTTCCGCTGTCTGAAGGGCTTCGCGGCGCGCGTTGACGGCATCGGCCTTGCAGCGCTGCCAGCCGTCGAGATACTCCTGCCGCTCCTTTTTCACGCGCTCGAGTTCGCCCCGCAGCTTCTTCAACTTCGCCTTCGCAGCACCGCTATCCCCAAGCTCTTCTTCAGCTTCAAAATCAACATCGTCCCTTGCCATAGCGGCGGGATTATAGCACAACTAGCGTTTACTCCACTGCGGGGCTCTGCGGGCGGCTTTAAGGCCGAATTTCTTGCGCTCTTTTGCGCGCGGGTCACGCTTCAAGAAGCCGCGAACCTTGAGATCTTTTCTCTGTTCCGGAACGACTTCTGCGATCGCGCGGGAAAGGCCGTGACGCACCGCTTCCGCCTGCGCCTTCAAGCCTCCGCCATGCACTTTGACGGATACCGCATAGGCGGCGCCGAGGACCGAGAGAGGCGCGTACGCAGTTTTGAGCATGCTCTGAAGCGGAAAGTATTGCTCGGCGGGCTTTCCATTCACGACCATCGAAGCATTTTTTGCTTCCATGATACGCACACGCGCCGTTGCGGTCTTTCTTCGACCCGTTGCTTCTGTATATGTTTGCTGCTTGATCATGGTGTGGGGGTTTCGTCAGTATTAAGTATTTGCCGAATTTCGCGAAATTCGGGTTTACGAAACCCGAATATTAATCGGCAATAAATAAATTTTTCATGCGAGCGTTCAAGAAAGTGTTCCGCGGGAGCATCCGACGGATGGCCCGACGGAGCGGCTGATCTGCTCCGCGCCTCGCGGAAAGAGCCGCATAGGTTTCGCTCCGCAGTCCGCTCGGGTAGCCTGAATACGTCTTGTAGGTTTTAGTCGAGCGTTTGCGGGCGCGCATGGAGAGTTTCCCTGCGTTCACAATCTTCACACGCACATCGGAGCGTATGTGCGGCGTATAATCGGCGGAAGTCTTCCCCATCAAAGCTTTTGCAGCCTCCGAAGCAATCCTTCCAAGCGTTTTTCCCGCTGCGTCGATCGTGTGCTCTTTCATATGTTATTGTTATTTGATGAATTCGATGCGGCTCATTTCGCCGACACGCTTCCCCACGCGGCCGAGCCGCACGATGCGTGTATAGCCGCCTGCGCGCTTTCCGTAGCGGGTCGCAAGTTCCTTGAGCTTTTTATCGGTTTCGGGAGACCGCAGTCGGGTCGCGATCGTTCGCGTGCCCGCAGTCGCACTCTTCTTAGCTCTAGTCACGAGCCGTTCGACGAAAGGGCGAAGCGCTTTTGCTTTGGCTTCGGTCGTGGTGATCCCTTCTTTGAGAATGAGAGAGCGCGCAAGGTTCCT
>CAYVHJ010000098.1:0-466 GCA_964451235.1 uncultured Candidatus Saccharibacteria bacterium
TTGTCATTGACGACGGTCTTCCAGAGCGTGAGTGTCGCTGTAGCTGGTGACGATGGAGGATTGTCGTTGTTAGTAACCATGCACGTCGCGTGCTCTCCGGAAAGAAGTGTAATTTCGTTACCATCCTGCTGACCGCCGCCCGTACAATTCCAGGCGGATGCCATATATCCACTCGGGCCGGATTCAGTAAGCGTGTATGTGCCTGCAGCGACGTAGCCAGTGATCGGTGCCGTTCCGAAAAATGATGTCGGACCTGTTGCCATCAGCGTCCACGCAGATGCAGATTGCGTGCCACCGTTGTCATTCACTACAATTTTGTTGAGCGTAAGCGTGGGTGCGACATCGTCGTTCGTAATCGTGCAGGTTTTCGCATCGCCCGCCTCAAGCATGATGCTGCCATCAGCCGCGCAGGCGCCTCCAATCGTTGCTGTGTAGCCCCCATGTGCTCCCTCCGAAACCATCCTGG
>CAYVHJ010000098.1:476-2898 GCA_964451235.1 uncultured Candidatus Saccharibacteria bacterium
GCCGCCATTGTCGTTCACGACGAATTTCGTCACGGTGAGTCTTGGCAATCGGTGATTTGTTATCGTGCACGTCTTCGTCTCACCGATGCCGACAACCACGCCTACACACGTGTTGCTCGCCTCAATCCAGCCAGCGAGTGCCGCTTCGGTAACGGAATATGTGCCAGCGCTGACCATATATTCCTTGCTGATCGCGTCCGTCGTCGTTCCGGCACCGCCTCCCGCAATCGAGCCCGTACCCGTCGCCGTAACGCTGAAGACAGCGCTGCTCCCTGATGGCTCCGTCATTTTATCGACAATGAGGCGGCCTGATTGGTCGTCGTTTGTAACCGTGCATGTTTTATCCTCGCCTGCAGCGAGTGTGACATTTCCATTCACGTCGCATGCACCGCTGAAAGATACGGCATACCCCGAAGGTCCTCCCGTTTCCGCAACGTGGTATAAACCGGCGGCAAGATTACTGTACGTGGTACCCTCTGCGCTTCCTGATTGCGGAGAACCCGGGACATCAACCATGCTTTCCCCGACCATCTGGTGAAGATGAATAGTGAAAGCAGACGACGTCGCGGTGCCGCCGTTGTCGTTCACAACCATTTTTACGATCGTGATTGTTGCCGGTGGAGGTGGTGGCGGCAGACAGCGCGCAGGATCAACGAGAATTATGTGATTTCCTCGCGCCTGCTGAACTTCGCAGAGACGCTGTATGACTAAATTGAAAAGGGTTGTCCCGAGCGGAGGATTAAACAGTGCCGCCGACGCAAACGTCGGTAGCGCTAGCAAGAACGAAACAGACGCCGCCGCAATCGCGAGGCGCCACATATGCTTTCTTGTGCTGACCATACATATATAACTTATGCACGTGCGCATCCACGTGCGCCCATAATGCGCACCCCTCAACTGTAGCCCCCCTCAATGAAGGGACAATGAGCGCCGCTGTGTATAAGGTGTGTATAGAGCCGGAGGCGTTTGTCCGACCGGAAACTGCTGCTAAAATCCGCACATGTCGATCATTCTTTCTGACCGTGAATATCCAGCGTCCTTTGCGACCTTGAGGAGCATGGGGGTGCCTCTCATCACCGAGGAGCGCGCAAAACACCAAGACATCCGCCCCCTGCGTATCGGATTCCTGAATCTCATGCCCACAGCGGTTATGAAAGACACCGAGGAGCAGTTTTTCTTTTTCGTCGGCTCGACACCGCTTCAGATCATTCCAGAGCTGATCACCTTCGATGCATTCGTTTCTTCCAAAGAACGGAAGAAGCACCTCGACGCGTTCTATCGTAAATTTTCGCAGGTAAAGAAAGAAGGGCTCGACGGCCTTATCGTCACGGGCGCGAACCTCGAAGAACATTCGTTCGAAGAAGTCCACTATTGGGAAGAATTCAAGGAGCTGATCACCTGGGCGCGCGAGCATGTAGCCTCAACGCTCTATTCATGCTGGGGCGCGCACGCGGCCCTCAAGCTTTTCTACAACATCGATCGCGAAACGTATATGGATGCAGAAGGAAAACCGCGCAAAATTATGGGACTCTTCTCGCATCCTTTGAAAAACCATCTCGCGTCCCCATTTACGCAGGGACTTCCCGATGAGGTTTTGTGTCCGCATTCGCACTGGAGGGGAATCCCGGGAGACGCCGTGCGCAAAGTCTCCGAACTCCAGCTCCTTCTCGAGAATGAGGAGGCGGGAGTCCTTCTCGTCACGGGACGAGGGGGGAGAGACGTGTACGTGCAGGGGCATCCGGAATATGCGGCGGATGCGCTTCGTAAGGAATACAGGCGGGATCGCGAAAAATCAGGACCGAGCGCGCCGTTTCCGAAAGGATATTTCCCAGGCGACGACGTGAATGCGCCGCCGAAAAATCTCTGGCGCAGCACCGGCACGATACTCTTCGGAAACTGGGTCAACTTCGTCTATCAAACGTCCAACTTCGATCTGAAAAAAATCCTGATGGATTAGCGTGCTATTATGATCCGTCCATGGGCATACGCATCATAAAGAATCGCATTTCAAGAGGTGAACTTCAAAAAATCGCCGATGAAAGGTTCGGCAATCTGGTGAAAGCGGCGATAGACGTCGAGCAAGCTATCCTCGCCCTCGGTGTGGAGCTGCATGCTGATGCCGAAGCTGAACTCATAGAGAAAGAAGATTCGAGGCGCGAATATATCTGGGGCATCAACCTCTACCCTGCAGAAACAGGGGACGGGTTTATTGAATTCGACTCAATGATCAATCTCAAACCTGCATTTGGTAATCGGACGCGGGGGGTTGATGACGAGGCTGTTCGCCAAAAAATCCTCGATATAATCCGCCGTATAGTTACCGAGAATTAGTATGGCCTTTCAACATCAGTCGCTTGCGAGCGGACGATGGTACACAATGCCGCTCGCAGAACAACTAGGAAATATCGGGAGCGAGGTACAT
>CAYVHJ010000099.1:0-221 GCA_964451235.1 uncultured Candidatus Saccharibacteria bacterium
GCAGAGCAAGGTGCTGAAATGCATGAACAAAGTTCGCAGGAGGAGATGACAGGGCGAATTTCGAACGCGGGCATTTCGGTCAAGCCTGCGAAAAATCCGGACGAAGTGATGGAGGCTTTAGCCTTGGAAATCCACGATGGCGATGTCGTTCTTCTCTCCTCTTCCGGTCCAATGGACGGACTCATTGAACAGATCCCGAAATGGCTCGATAATACATTCTC
>CAYVHJ010000099.1:231-2891 GCA_964451235.1 uncultured Candidatus Saccharibacteria bacterium
GCTGGCGCAATAAAAACATGCTGCATTGGTTCGACACTGCATTTGCAGGCGCGGCACTCGTGATTATCTACAAACCCGCCGAGCAAGGTGCTGAAACGCACGAGCAGAGCACGCAGGAGGAAATGGTTGAGCGACTCGCGAGAACGGGAATATCAGTGATACCGGCAGCGAATCCGGAGGAAGTGATGAGCATGTGCGCGAAGGAAATCCGCGACGGCGACGTTGTGCTTCTTTCCTCATCAGGCCCTATGGACGGCCTCATTGAACAGATTCCGAAATGGCTCGATAATACATTCTCACACTAGTATGCGCTTCTTCGGCAGCGAGCTCGGACATGAGTATTCGAAGACATATACCTTCGGCTACTGCAACTACGCCGAGTTCGAATCGGGCGACGGAGAGCGCGAATTAGAAGAAATCTATGCCCGCGGTTATCTCCCCTATTCCGGTTCGCCGGAGAGCAAGGAACTTTTCTACATGGCTCGCAGTGGTCGTATCCATCTGCCCGATTGGGAACTTAATAGTGAATGCCGACGTGTCACAAAAAAGTTCGACAGTATCTTCACTCGCGAAGCTGTCCCGTTCGCGAAGTTCCCTGTCGACACCGCATTCAAACGTTTTTGGCTCGACTACTTTACGCGCGCGCACGGAGCGCGTGTCATGCCGGCGGAACGACTGAAGTCCATCCTCGACTTTGGAATCATCTCGAACGTCGGCGTGTACCGCGACAAATCGGGAGAAATAGGTGGATACACGCTAGAAGTGACAACGGCTACGATGACACACGATTGGTTCCATGCGTGGGCACCGAGGCTCGATAAGTCCTCGTTCGGGATGTATGTGCTCATTGATATCAGCCGAGCAGCAAAGACACGCGGCGCGACACACTACTATTGCGGCACCGTCTATGGCAATTCGATAGGCGCCAACTATAAAACCAATCTTCCCAATCTCGAATACTGGAATGGAGGCGAATGGGTACGAGACCCGAAGCACACAAAACTAAAAAAACACCTCAAGACCGATGCATCGCGCCGCATTGCGCTCCTCGATGAGTGGAAAGAAAACCATCCTCTGTTCTAAGCCGCGAGTACTTCGATCGCGTAGTCAGTTTGTGGGAAAAGTCGTGCAACAAGATTCCGAAAATGTTCCGAATCTTTCGAGATGACGAAATGCGTCGTGCCATTGCCGGCCTCGCGGGGCCACAGCTCCCGCTCTGCCCTATCGGCAACAAGCTGCGCCGGATCCAGAATGGGAAGTGACGCTCCCAAAACCCGCTGGAATATCGGTAAAATCAACGGATAGTGCGTGCAGGCGAGAATGAGCGCATCAAAATCGCCCGGCCGTAATCCCACGAAAGCTTTTCTGATTTTTGTCTCCAATATTTCCTCGTCCTCACCAAATTCGATCGCACCGGCAAGATCTGGTATCGAAACCTCAACGACATCCTTGCCGATCATCCTGAATCCGTTCCGGTAGAGACCGCTCTTCACCGTCGCCGGTGTGGCTGTGAGCAAAAGGCGCTGTGTTGAATTCTTGAAGGCTGCCACCGTGGGGCCGACCATTTCGACGAGACGAGGCGCATCAATTTCGAGTGTATCGAAAAGCGACACGGCGAGGGAGGCAGAGACACTGTTGCATGCGGAAATGATGCTTCGTGCTCCTCGTGAACGAAGGAAGGCAATCGCCGCAAACGTGAGTTGCGATAGCTCCTCGTGTGATTTTGAGCCATAGGGCGCATTCTTGATGTCGCCGAAATAGAGAACATCCGGCGAAGCAAGCCTCTCGCGCATCGCCCGCAATACGGTGAGACCGCCCGAGCCTGAATCAAAGACGCCGATCATAAGCCCGAGTATAGCAACGCAATCAACCACGAGGTATGGCTGAATGCGTGCTATAAATCATAGATGGAGCGGGTCGCGAATCAGCTCGAACGCATCTTCGGCAAGTCACAGAACCATCTCATCACAGAACTTTTGATGCGTCAGGCAGAAATAGCCTCCGCCTGCGCCGAGACACTGCGAAAGAGCGAGGGAAATTCGCTCCCTGACATAGTCGCATTTGAGCGGGAGGGCGACATGACAGAACATCGTGTGCACGAAATTCTCGATAGCGCTTTCATTCTGCGCTTCGACAAGTCTGACGTCGCTACTCTCGCGAGCACGCTTGATAATGTGCTCGACGGCATGCGACATATAGCTACGCACACGGACACATACAAGATGTACCTTTCACCGATCCGTCCGGAAGCAATCGAGCTTCTTGAGATGATCGAGACCATGACCGCAACGGTTTTTCAGCTCTCACGTCTACTGAACGAATCGCGCACCCCGCTTTCCCGCGTGAAAGAGTACACGCGGCACTTGATAAAGTGTGAAGCCGAGGCAGACGCCATTCTGCATCGCGCAGAAAAAGGCCTCGTGAACGATAATAAAGATGCGGCGAATGCGCTTGTGTTTCTCGCTCACCGCGACCTCGTCCGTATGCTCGAAGACGTGACTGATACAACGAATTACTGCGGCACCTTGATTCTCTCGATAGCGCGCAAGGAAGCATGACCACGCTGATCCTCCTCGGCATTGCCCTCTTGCTGGTGCTGGCTGCGGAATTCATCAACGGCTGGACCGATGCGCCAAACGCGATCGCCACGGTTGTCTCGA
>CAYVHJ010000100.1:0-2854 GCA_964451235.1 uncultured Candidatus Saccharibacteria bacterium
TGCAAGATAACGGCGGCGCTCATCCAAGGGCGTGGACGCCCTAGCGGAAATGCCCGAGGCGCGAAGCCGATGCGCTTGCCCCCAGAGCCCGCGCGAGTACGCGCGGGCTCTCCCACCCATGCGCGCGCGAAATCCCCGCCGTGGCAGAGTCAAAGCACGGCGGGCTCCCTTATTTAATCTCTTCCGATATTTCTTTTGCCTCGGTCTTATCTATCTCAAGCATCGGGAAGCAGCTCGGTAGTTGGGTGACCTTGATCGCAGAAACTCCTCGTTGTTGTGCAAAGCCATATGCGAAGTCAACGATGCTCGCTTTTCCGAGAAGAACTGCAATGAGATGCGCGCACGTGAGAAGATTATTGGGTCGGCCAGCGGACTTGCTATAGGACTTTCCTTTCGTATTCAGGTTTTTCTGATATTTCACATCTTCGTTCAGCGCAATCGTCTCGAGATATTGCAAGAAAACCTCAAGAGGGACATTAAACATAGATGGGATGTCTTTCGTTATCTCTGCGAGCACTATTTCGCTAGGCACATAAACAACCCTATTGTTTTCACTCTTATGATCGAGCATTAGCGCGGAGCGCGCCAAAAGACACCCGAGCAATTCAAGGGAGTACCTACTCTTATTCGACATATGTTCAAGCTCGTGGAAGATATCGCCGAAACTAGCGCTCTTTTCCTCAAATACGCCACCCTTACGGATGAACGGCCACATGTCGAATGGGTTCGGATTTTTGCGCTCTGTTTCCTTTCCCGGCTTTCCAACGCCTACTTCGTATCCGTGGCCAGACCAAAGAACGTGGTGCAGCATCTTACTTCGAGAGGGTCCACCCGGGAGCAGAACCGCGTCCTCGATGCTCTTCATTCGGAGGGCTTTTGTGGCCTTGATCTCGGTGGGGTCAAGTTGTAGGATTTTGGTAAGTTTCTTTGACATGAAAATGTGGATAAGTCGATCTTGATCAAAACACGCTTGTTTGATAGGATTTAGACATGTCCCGTACTTCAAACCATACAACACGCAAAAAGACCTCGCAACAACCGCTTCGCGTCGTTGAATTATTCGCGGGTGTCGGAGGGTTCCGATTGGGACTCTGCGGCACAGGGAAAAAACGCAATAAAGATTTTGAAACCGTTTGGTTCAATCAATGGGAGCCATCTACAAAGCGACAACACGCCCATGAAGTTTACACCTCTCGTTTTCAGGCGGACAAGAACGAAGTGAGGGAATATTCGAATATGAATATTTCGGAAGCAGTGAGGGCCGCACAATGTGGCGAGTTCAAATTTCCAGATCACGATGTACTTGTCGGCGGATTCCCGTGTCAGGATTACTCTGTCGCTCGAACGTTAAGCCAGGCAGCTGGTATCGCAGGGAGAAAAGGAGTGTTGTGGTGGGAGATCAGGAATATCCTCGAACTAAAAAAGAAAGAGAATAAGCCCGTAAAATATCTTTTCCTCGAAAATGTTGACCGCCTTTTGAAATCGCCAGCAAGTCAGCGTGGGCGGGACTTCGCCATTATGCTCACTACCCTCGCCGATCTTGGCTATGCTGTTGAGTGGCGCGTTATCAATGCCGCCGATTATGGGATGCCTCAGCGACGTCGGAGGATATTCATCGTCGGCTACCACATATCGAGTCCATTGTATGAATTGATGAGCGTGAGCGACCCGCACCATGTACTGATGAAGAAGGGGGTGATTGCCTCCGCGTTTCCGGTAACACCGAAAAGCGCCTCGGTCGATGTCGGTTCGCTCATCGGAAGCTATGCTGATATTACCGAGAGGTTTAACTCGGAGAATCCGAGCACAAGTCCTTTTCATTCGGCCGGGGTGATGCGTGGCCGTCAATTTCACACCATGCCTGTTCTTGCTTCGCACAAGGATGAGCAAAAGACCTTGGGCGATATTCTTTTAGATGAGAAAAATATCCCAGAAGAGTATTTCGTCAATGGAGATATGAGCCGTTGGAAGTATCTTAAGGGAGCGAAGAGCGAGCCACGGAGAGGCACAAATGGTTTTGAATTCCTGTACACAGAGGGGTCGATGGTTTTCCCTGATCCACTTGATAAGCCCTCAAGGACTATCGTTACGGGTGAGGGAGGTAAAACACCCTCTCGATTCAAACATGTTGTCAGGACCCCGTCCGGGCGCCATCGCCGTCTAATGCCCGTTGAACTGGAGCGTCTCTGCATGTTCCCCGATGACCATACGGATCTCCCGGGAATTTCCGATGTGCGCCGCGCTTTCTTTATGGGGAACGCTCTGGTTGTGGGTGTTATAGACCGTATCGGTAAAGCACTTGCACGACTTCACAAGCACTCAGTCGAGCATGGTTTGGATGCGTTGCAAAATCCGACCCCGTCCCCGCTCAGTCCTAAGGCGGCAAGTCCAAATAGTAAGAGAGCGCCAGCCACTCTTTTTTAGTTCGTGACTTTTTCGCGCATCGCGTAATTTATTCGTCGCGATCTTGTTCCGCCAAAAGGCGCGATGCGTTTTTGGTAGTTTCGGTTTGCAATACGGACAACCGTGCCAAAAACAGCCGTTCACGAATATCGCCAATTTCTTTTTTGAGAACGCAATATCGGGTTTGCCCGGAACATTTTTCGGATGTAGCCGATATCTATTTACCCCGGCAGAAAGTAGTATTTTCCGCACCAACAATTCCGGCTTCGTGTTCTTGGCCCGTATCGCGCTCATTGTTCGCGATATCCTTTCGTTCGCGGGCATCGGTGCTCTTCCATCACGGATGTATTTCATTCACCCTATGTTCGCACAGAACGAATCTTGGAACCAACCTCGCCCCGCCGCCATTCAATTTTGCATTCCCAACGAGAAAAAAGAACAGAATGGATTT
>CAYVHJ010000101.1:0-2851 GCA_964451235.1 uncultured Candidatus Saccharibacteria bacterium
AACGGCGGCTCCGGCGGCGCTGGTGGCGAGGTGCGAACAGGAGAAGCGAATTCAACCGCTGGTACCGTGAACCTCGCAAATACGACGAGAATTCGGCTTGACCGATAGTAACGGACACGATGAAAGGCGCTGATCCATTCATGCAATCGACCATATGAAGAACGTTTTGCTCATTTCTGTGCTTCTCGCGTTTATGCTGACGATACGCGGAGCAGCTGCACTCACCGTGGAAAACGTGAGCATCAGCGAGACAGGCGGCGTGACGGTTTCGAGTGGGGCACATGCCGAAGGGAGCACAGAAGCCGATGCGGAGATGCGGAGCGTTATTCGCACCGAAGGATCAAACACTCGCGTCCGCGTTGATATACAAGCACATTCGGATGGAGTGGAATACGCGACGTCGGTTTCGAGGACAATACGGCCGGAGGAGCGCGTGGAGGTGCGTGTCGCGACCTCTTCGGCGCGCGTTGGGCTGCGCGTTAACGCTTCTGGTGTTTCGGGCGTCTCGACTACCTCGGTGGCAGCGCTTTTGCCGATTTTCGACCGTTTTTCGTCCTTTATTGCACACGTACTCGATCTCGTGTTCTTCTTTTGGTAGTTCTGTTTAATGCAGTGAGGCGTCGCCTCATTGCATTTTCAGCTTGTGCACATTGTTGTGCACAGGTTTGTACCCTCATTGTACACAGTGTTTTCTACCGGGTTTCCCACAGTTTCAGGGTTTTCATTTGCCACTTTGTTTATTTGTTCAACCTACAATGAATGCGCGCTGCTTCGTATCGGGAAGCTATGGGGTGGGGCATGCGCATGGCCTACACATCCACTCTACGCGATGGACTCCTTATCGGACTCTTGGTGCTGGCGCAGTTTTTCTGGCTGCTCGCGACGTTTGCATATTCGGATACTGACCGCGCATCAGGTCGTGCTTCAGGCCGTGAGAACGCAAGAGGTGATGCGACGGTTACCGCCTCCGTTATTACCGCGACACCTGCTGAACCGAGTGCTCCACGTTTTCCGAGTGTCCCATTTCCTGATGTTGGTGAGCCACGCGATCTCGCGACTCCTTCCTCTCCCTCGACACCGGGTCCCGACCTCGGCGCCCAGATAAAGTACTGCATTGTCTTTCCCCTCCTGAACGCGGCAGGCGAGCCGATACCAACCTTCGATGTGCCGCCGTGCCCCAATGGACCACCGCTCCCACCTCCACCGGGCTCGCCGCGCCTCACGGTCGTGAAGGTTGTTATAAATGATGATCAGGGCAGTGCGACAACGACAGATTTCACGCTGCTCGTCGGCTCGACGACCGTTTCCTCGGGGGTGCAGAGGACATTCCTTGCAGGCACGTATGTCGTCTCGGAAGCGACGACGACCGTGACAGTCGGAACCACGACTATGCAGTACGTGCAGGAGTTTGATGGCGATTGCGATGCCGCAGGCAATGTCACGCTCGCTCTCGGCGACGTGAAGACTTGCACAATCATCAATGACGACGAGGGGCCGGGCGGGCAAGGAGGCGATGGCGATGGAAGCGGAGGTGGTCCGGGTGACGGAGGCGGAGGAGGCCCCGGCCCGACCTCTACCGGAGGTGGAGGAGGTGGCCCTTCAACAAGCCTAGAGTCTTCGAGCGGCGGCGGGGAGCCCACGGGACAGGTAGCTGGGGCAGCGACTCCCGAGCCTGATTTTATGGGCGGCGCCGATGAGCCGGGCGCACCGAACGCAGGCGCGGGCGGTGGCACGGAAGAAAATCTTGGACTCCTCATATTTTCATTCATGGCCACGTTGCTCGGCATTGTCTACCTCCGGGCGCTTCTGGTGCCTGTGCAATGAGGCGTGCAATGAGGCGACGCCTCACTGCATATGACTTGACTTTTGGCGGCAGTTGCAGTAAAAGGGTGATATCATGGGCGTATGAGTCTTACAGCTCGGCTCTCAATAGGTGCTCTATCTCTTGCTTTTATCGGGCTTTTTACTTTTTCCCTACCGAACACCAGTCTTGGACAGAATCGTACGACGAGAGATGAGCGGATCCCAGGGCAGTACATCGTGGTGTTCAACGACTCTGTGAGCGATGCCGACAGCGCAGAAGGTGAACTTCTCGGGCGCACGCGCGGAGAGCGACTCGGCTCGTATCGCAGCGCCATCAAAGGTTTTGCGGCGCGTTTCCCCGAGAGCGAACTCGCAACGATCGCAAGCGATCCGCGTGTCGCATTCGTGAGCGAGGACAGGGAAGTTTCGATTGCGGATTCAAGGAACGTGAGAAGTTTGTCTGACCGTTCGCGTGGCACACCGCCTCCCACTACACCGCCTCCCGCGCCTCCTCCGGAAACTGACGGGAAGCCCTCGTCAGGAGCTGTTTCAACACAGTCGCAGGCGCTTCCCACCGGCATCGATCGCATCGATGCGGAAGGCAAAGCGAATAAAGGCGCGGGCGTGAATGTCGCGGTTATCGACACGGGAATACAGACAAGTCACCCTGATCTCAAAGGAAACATTGCCGGCGGCAAGAACTGCTCGACTGGTACCAGTTACAACGATGGGAACGGTCACGGCACGCACGTGGCGGGCACGATCGCGGCACAGGACAACGGCTTGGGCGTCGTGGGCGTTGCGCCGAGCGCGAAGCTGTGGGCTGTGCGCGTGCTCAATAACTCTGGTTCCGGTTCGTGGTCAACCGTCATTTGCGGCATTGACTTCGTGACGAGCAAAGCGCCGAAGAACGGCGGTCCTATCGCGGTCGCGAACCTCTCGCTCGGCGGCAGCGGTGTTTCCGACAACAACTGCGGCAACTCGAACAACGACGCGCTGCACAAGGCGATCTGCCGCGCGCGCGATGCGGGCGTCACCATCGTTGTTG
>CAYVHJ010000102.1:0-2849 GCA_964451235.1 uncultured Candidatus Saccharibacteria bacterium
TCATAGAATTAGTTAGTAGATAGTAGTGAGTAGTTAGTGGTGAATGAAATTTGAGATTGCATGTGGTGTTCTACTTACTACTGACTATGTACTATTTACTGTCTTAACGTTAGGCCGAGGTTTGAGAGGGCACGCTTCACTTCCTGAAGACCTTTTTGTCCCAAACCTTCGATTGCAAGAAGATCGTCTTCGCGCTTCCTGACGAGGCCTCCCACGGTGCGGATCGAGGCGTTGTCGAGCGCCGCTTCCACGCGCTGCGGAAGGTTGAGCTCCGTTATGCGGGTTTTGAGCATTTCCGAGTCGAGGGCGGCCTTCTCCGCACGCTCTGGCGCAGCTTCCGGCGCGCGCACACCGAGGTCGGCAACCTCTTCTTCTTTGAAGCCGACGATCGCTTTGAGTTGGTGGATCATTGTTTCAATAGCGCGCTCGAGCGCCTCACGAGGGCTAAGAGCTCCATCGGTCTCAACAAGAATGCGCAAACGATTGAAATCCGTCCGGTCGCCCACGCGCATGTTCTCAACTTCGTAATTGACGCGGCGGATCGGGGAGAAAATCGCATCAAGTGCTATCGTGCCGACCTCAACACGCTCCTTCTGATGTGCCTCTTTTGGCACGTACCCCAATCCGCGCTCCGCGCGCAGCTCGAGCTCGAGCGTATTTTTGCCGGTGATTTCGCCAATATAACTTTCCGGATTCAAGACTTCGAGCTGCCCGGGTACTTTGAGATCTGCCGCGGTCACGACCTTTGGCCCTTTGACCGAAAGCGAGAGGCTCTGCGGCTCATCGGTCGCGATTTTGAGGCGGATTTTTCTGATGTTGAGGAGCATGGTCACAACATCTTCTTTCACCCCCTCGATCGTGGAGAACTCGTGCGAAACACCGGGAATTTTCACATGCGTGATTGCAGCACCCGGAAGAGACGAAAGGATAATACGCCGGAGCGAGTTGCCCAGCGTGTAGCCGTAGCCGGGGTAGAGGCCGTCGATCTCGTAGGTTCCGCTTCGCTCCGACTCGGATACAACACGCGGCTTGCTTGGTAATGCGATGTGATAGTCAGACATGAGGTTATTGGACCTATTGGGATACCCCACTAATAAAATACAAAAAAGTCAACAAAACGCCCGCCAGTGTACCACTACCTGCTATAGAATTCAAATACCGTCGGATAGTCGAGTGTCGTTTCAGCAGGTGTGTACTGCGGCTCGCTCGTCACCTGAACCGCGAGGGCATCCCGATCGACCGAGAGCCACTGTGGCACCTGCCTTCCTTCGCCCTCTTCACTTTGCGAGGCAAAGAGAGGGCTCCGGCGGCTTCCTTCGCGCACGGTAATCGAACTTCCTTTGCCGACGTGATGCGAGGGCACAGTCGTTCGCGTGCCGTTCACGAGAATGTGCCCGTGGGAAACGAGCTGGCGTGCGGCGCGTCGCGTCGGTGCCAACCCCGCACGATACACGATAGAATCGGCCCGCATCTCAAGCATCTTGTGGAGGCTCGTCGAAGGATCGGCGGTCGTGTAGGCTTTCTTCACGTAGTTTGAAAGCTGTCCTTCGGTAATGCCGTACGTGTAGCGCACGCGCTGCTTTTCCAAAAGCTGACGGCCGTAGTCGGAAGCACCCCGCCTGCGTGGACGGGATTTTGTTGCACGCGCTTCCGAGAGAGCGAACTTCTGCGTTTGCGTCTGCTCGAAAATAGCAGCGCCGAGACGCTTCGCTATCTTGTATTTTGATCTGACGGGCAACATAAAATTTACACTCTTCGTGGTTTCGGCGGACGCGGACCGTTATGCGGTACGGGAGTTTCGTCGGCGATTCTGCTGATTTCTATTCCCTTCCCCGCAAAGCCGCGCAACGCCGATTCGCGGCCTGCACCGACGCCGCGGATAACGACGTCAACTTCCTTCATGCCGATGATGTTCGCCTTATCGCCCACAAGCTCACCCACCTTTGCGGCTGCAAACGGCGTGCCTTTTTTGGCACCGGAAAAGCCAAGCGCGCCGGAAGAAGACCATGCAACTGCGTTGCCCTCTTTGTCCGACAGGAGCACCTTCGTATTGTTGTAGGTGGCGTGGATGTGCAGCGTGCCTGCGACAACGTTCTTTTTTGCGACACGCGCCAATGAGCGGGATTTGAGTCCCTGATCGACCGTTCCACCTGATTTTCTGATGATTCGTTTTTTGCCCATAGAGGATTGGTATCTAGTGTCCGGTATTTAGTATGTGGTATGGATTCGGCATACAATATACGAGATACCATATACCGTATTCGGATTGATCATGTCTTTTCCAGCTTGCGTCGTCCCGAGGTCATCGTCTTTCTCACGTTGCCGCGAACCGTGCGAGAGTTTGTTCTCGTACCCTGCCCGCGAGCGGGTAGTTTTTTGGCGTGTCGCGATCCGCGAAAAGCCTTGATGTCCTTCAGGCGCCGGACATTGCCGCTTATTTCGCGACGCAATTCCCCCTCTATTTTATATTTCTCGATGGCCTCGCGGAGCGCGCTCTCCTCTTTTTGAGAGAGCTCCTTACTGCGTTTTCCTGCATCAATGCCGAGTGCAGCAAGCGTGGAAATTGCGCGGGGTCTTCCGACACCGTAAATGGCAGTGAGCGCTATCTCCAAGCGCTTTCCCTCCGGTATGGTGATTCCTGCGATTCTCATGTGGTTAACCCTGTCGCTGCTTGTGGCGAGGATTCGTACAGATAACCCATACGCGGCCACGCCGACGCACAATGCGGCAGTTCATACAAATTTTCTTGACCGAAGCTTTTACTTTCATGATATATCATGCTATATCCGACGAACGATACGAGCTCTGCCGCCGTACGGATCGAGCTGCAGCGTGACCTTGTCGCCGAC
>CAYVHJ010000103.1:0-2849 GCA_964451235.1 uncultured Candidatus Saccharibacteria bacterium
TCCTGAACGCCTGTTCGAAATCGATCCAAAATCGCGTCATTCGTTCATCGGTGATGTGCACCGTCTGCGCGTTTTTGTTTTTTATGAGCGCCTCGACTATCGATCCGCGCGATCCGACGACATTGCCGTATCGAACAACGCTGAACGCGGTTTTTTTGCTATAGGCATTACCTGCGATAAAAAGTTTCTCAGCGCACAACTTAGTCGATCCATATAAGTTGACGGGCATCGCGGCCTTGTCCGTCGAGACGAGTAATACTTTCTCGACACCTTTGTCGATTGCGGCATCGATCACGTTCTGACTCCCAATAATGTTCGTCTTGACCGCCTCAAAGGGGTTGTATTCGAGCAGAGGCACCTGTTTAAGAGCGGCGGCATGGACAACGATGTCCACATCCTCCATGGCGCGTTCGAGACGCTGCAGATCGCGCACGTCGCCGATGAAGAAGCGCAACCGACGATCGTGTAGATCCGCCTCCATCTGCGACTGTTTAAGCTCGTCGCGCGAAAAAATAATGATTTTTTTGGCCTTGGTCGTATCAAGAAGGTGTTTGGTAAAGTTTCTTCCGAATGAGCCTGTACCACCTGTTATAAGCGCCGTTTTACCGTCTAGCACCGACATTCCCGGCAATATACCACGAACGTGCGATATGAACAGCGCGTGGATCCGGCGTTCAACTAATGTGCTCGCTTCTTTCGTAGTTCTTTCGCGCGCAATTCTCTGCAAATATACTCCGCGATTACCTGCATATTTTTTTCTCCCTCGGCGTCGGACTTTTTCTCGACCTGCGTTTCAAGATATGCCGGAACACTTGCCTCTCCGAACGCTTTGAGATATCGGAGCACGTCCTCTTGCGAAGCGACGGCGCCTCTTTGGAGCGCGGCAAATGCCCGCCTGCATGATTCGACAGAATCGACGCGAAATATTCCGGGGCAGTCGCGCCACCAAGGAATGCCGAAGACGAGCGGGCATTTGCCGCGCAAAAGCGCTTCCCATCCCGCTGTGCCAGTAATGACGGCAACCGTCTTCGACCGCTCCGTCAGCTCAAACGTATCGGTCGTAATCGGGATTACCCGCACGTGGGAAATACGCGCCAGCCGTTCGTAGTATCCGCGGTACCGAGCACTCGAATAGCGATCTTTCCCGCGCAGCCACCATTGCGAAGGATGCTCCTTCACAAAAATTTCCCAGCCCGCAGGAAGCGCTGCGGAAAGCGTCTCAACCGCGAGAATTTGATCGTGGTATACGCCGCCCTGCGGACTCGTTGTTCGCTCCGGCTGGAATGAAAGCGGGACATAGACAAAGGGAATGGTGAGATCAACATTTTTGACGACGCGTGCGTACTCTTTTCTCAAATTTTCTCTGCCGAGGCGCCGGAGGTAGCCCACCACAATTCGAGAGAGCTCCCCGCGCATGGCTGCCGAGAATGCGATACGCGCGCGATGCGCGAACAACCTCCATCCTCCTCCCCTCTCGCGCTGGAGTGTCATATAGGGAGGAGCCACGCGAGATTGTGGGGTTGTGTAGACCTTCCAGTACGCCTGCAACTCCGGCGCTAATTCATTCTCCGACACCGAAGTTTTCCGTAGACGGTGCAGTGCGGCGCGTAACTCATCGCTTCCCTTCCAAAAGTCATCGTACGCAAGTGTCCGCCCGGCGACCCACGCATCTTCGAAACAGAGCGTCGGAATGAGGCGCTGTCGCGCAAGGTCGTAGACGACGTTGGTATAGATGCTGTGCGGAACAAGCGCGTAGAGCACGAAGTCCGGTTTGACGGTATCGAACACGTAGCGCCAGTATGCGAGCATCGCGTAGTAGATATGCTTCCGCTCGTCGACCGGCGCGCGGTCGTAGCGCTTGTTCATCATCGTGAGAATCAATGATTCCGTATCGTACATCGAACTTATAAGCTCCGCGCTCGCAGGCGGTATGCGTTCTTTATCGAACATATCCGCTCTTTTCGCATCCCACGCATCGTAGTGATCGTGAAAGATCGAACCAGCCGGATTGAGATACTCGACGACCCGCTCGCCGACCCAGTACACGACCTCGTGTCCATCTTCCCGCAATCGATCGAGGAGTATCTTCGTGTGAGGGTCGTTCGACGGCCACATCAGAAGTATTCTCATACTGATGTTACTGGTTGATCGTGTAAACCTTGTAGAAGTACGAGCCCGTGTCCGCGAGAAGTTTGCGCGGTGCGCCCTCTTCGACGAGCGCTCCGTCGGAGAGCACGACGAGGGAGTCGGATCCCATGATGGTCGAGAGACGGTGCGCGATCGCGATGATGGTGATGCGGCCCTTCAGCTCTTCGATAACTTTTTTGATGTGCGCTTCCGATTCGTTATCCAGAGCGCTCGTCGCCTCATCGAGGATGAGAAGCTTAGGTCTACGAGCCAGCGCTCTTGCGATGACGATACGCTGGCGCTCTCCGGCACTCAATCGTATCCCCCGCTCGCCTACGAGCGTATCGAGACCTTCGGGGCTTTCCTTGATGAATCCGTCGACGTGTGCCTTCTTTGCAGCATCCCATACCTCATCATCCGAGATGGAATCATCGTAGAAGCGGATGTTGTTGCGGATCGTGTCATGCAGGAGAAACAGATCCTGCGATACGTACGCGACGTTTTCCCGCCACGCTTCGAGCGAAATATCTCGACAATCCACTCCATCGAGCTTGATGGCACCAGAGCTTGGCTCAAGAAGCCGCAAGATGAGATCGACCGTTGTCGTTTTGCCTGCCCCCGATGGGCCCACGATGCCCACCATCGACCCTTTCCGTATCGTGAACGAAACTTTCTTGAGAACGTCCTTCCCCTGCATGTATGCGAACGAGACCTTGTCAAAC
>CAYVHJ010000104.1:0-2845 GCA_964451235.1 uncultured Candidatus Saccharibacteria bacterium
TTATGAGGAGCTCCGCCATCCCAGAGAGCTCTGCGAGTTCTTGGAGCGCACTCTTCTCGCCCGCCATGTTTAAGCACCGCCCGCCTGCACACAGACGTATGTATTCGCACACGGCATGATGCTCCGCAGTCCCGACGAGGACTATTGCGTGCTTCGGATACGCGGCAAGAAGTTTCTGAACAACTTCCACATACAATTCCTTCGGATAGTCGCGTATCGAGAGTGCTCTGCCGACTGTCGGCGCAACGACGATAAGAGGCTCGTCTTTGTGTCCGAGCTCTTTGAGGCGATTGCGCACTTTTTCTTTGAGGAGCGCGTCTGATCTGTACGAAGGAACAATAATCTCGCTCCCCTCGATCCGCCCTGCGTAGTTGTAGTAGCGTTCGCTCAAACCGACCGCCGACTTCGTAAGTGCAAGATGATTCTTCGCGATATGCGTGTTCTGGTTGAAGTTGCAGCGGATGTCGTAAAAGGCGCCGCGATACATTCCTTCCATCGTGTAGCGAAAGTATCCCGCGCGAGACTTCGCGCGGACCAAAAAAGCGATAATGGCCGAAATCCGCAAAAAGAGCTCATAGTCAATGATAAGGTCGAATTTCTTTCGGGAGAGCTCGCGTGTCTGTACAAGAATCGAGAAAAATAGCGCGTGAATGTTCGTGTCATCAATGACGTGGACATTCTCCTCCCGAATCAGGTCGAGCATCTGCCACGAATCCTTCTTGCTCGCGAGGCAGAGACAGTGGATCTCGGCATCGGGAATTTTGTCTTTGATATACCGAAGCGAGGAATATGCCATCACTGCTGCCCCCATCTCGACAAGCTCGATGACGAGGATTTTCCTCACTGTTTTGTCTATCGGCGTCGGTCGTAGCCTATGGAAGAGCGTAAAGAAAAAGCAAACGATTGAGCCAACGTACCGCTCGACAAGACGCATCCAAGGCGAGTAGTGCATATCCCTACTATGCACGTTTCCGGGCAACAGCAAAGAGATCGACGTAGCGCTTTTCGCTTCCGAGCATCGCAAGAAAGATGACGAGCGCAGGAACGCCAAAGAGGACGGCGTCCTTTACCTTCGCAAGTGCATGCACCGCGCGAACAATGAGCGGCCGCTTCTTCCCCGGGGCAGGTGTGGTGTCGCCCGCTGCTTCTCTCGCAGCCTGTACGGCACCAAAAGAGAAGCGCGAGCCATACTTGAACCGAAGCTTCATCACGATGGGCCAGAGCCCCTCCGAGCTGCGACGCATGTAGACGACATCTAAGCCGCGCGCTTCGAGAAATTTCCGCAGTGAGGTGCGATCCCAACACGTGAGATGCACCGGCGGCAGGTCCCCATACATCAGCCACAGCGCGTGTTTGCGGTACGGCATGCTCATCGCGATATGTCCTCCACTTTTCAGGAGCGAGAGAATAGCGGCAAGAAATTCGTTGTGATTGTCGACGTGCTCCAGCACATCGAAAAAGGTGACGAGATCGAAACGTTTCTCCGGATTGGCTTTCGCATACATGATGACGTCCGTCGCTTCGAGATGTGCGATACCCGTTTTTCTCTTTGCAGACTCAATAGCATCCGGATCGATGTCGACGCCGGTGCATTCCCATCCGCGCTCCTTTGCAAGCTCCAAAAAATTCCCGATGCCGCACCCGACATCGAGTACCGAACCCCGATGATCCGAAAGGAGTGAAAGCGTCTTTTTGTGATTTGCCGTCGCACCCCACACCGGATCGGCATTCCGAACGCCATAGCGCTCATGCCTGCTGTACCACTCGGCGCCCGGATTTTTCATAGGCCACCAAAATTCCACGGTGCAGGCGTCACAGTGATACTGTGTGTAGCCTACTCCACTGTCCTCGTGCGTGCGCCCCGTCGCGCGCGGCGTCGGAGTGTCACAGAGAGGACAACTGTCCGGAGTTCCCATCGTCGGCGCATCATAGCACACCAGCTCCAGCACAGACCATTGTCGTGCGAGGTATCATCTTCTGCGATGCGGCCGCATGGCTAAGAGTGATATCGGTATGAGCTGATTCCTTCGCGAAAGCGCGACATTAGATTTTGTGATATATGTTGCGTGATGAAGGCCGCCGTTTTGGAGACGATCAATGCCCAACTCGTCGTTGCAAACGTGGAGATCGGAGAACTTTCACGCGGGCAGGCACTCGTGAAGGTCCTCGTGAGCGGAGTCTGCGGCTCGCAGCTGCAGGAGATCGCCGGCTACAAGGGCAATGCGAAATTCGTGCCTCATCTTCTCGGCCATGAGGGATGCGGCATCGTGGAGAAGGTCGGCGAGGGCGTTACGACCGTAAAAAAAGGCGACAAGGTCGTCATGCACTGGAGAAAGGGCAGAGGCATAGAATCAGATTTCCCTTCCTACACGTACAAAGGCAAAAAAATGTCGGGCGGCAAGGTGACGACTTTGAGCGAATACTCGATCGTCTCCGAAAACAGACTCACGGCGGTGCCCAAAGATACGCCGAACGACTTTTGCGCTCTCCTCGGTTGCGGCCTCTCGACGGCGCTTGCGACGATCGAAAAAGAAGCGAACGTGCAGCGGGGCGAAAGCGTGCTCGTGATCGGCGTGGGCGGGCTTGGCACGAGTCTCATCAAAGCGGCATCACTCGCCGGCGCAAACCCCATTGTCGCTGTCGATATTCATGACAAAGAGAAGATTGCCAAGCTCCTTGGCGCAACACACTTCTTCAATAGCGCAAAAGAAAATATCAAAGAAGCTCTCGGGAAAGCCGGAATCAAGGATGTAAACGTGATCGTTGAGACTTCAGGTAGCGCTGAAAGCATTCGAGACACGCTTCCCCTTCTTGCGGGCGGCGGACGCTACATTTTGGTCGGCCA
>CAYVHJ010000105.1:0-2791 GCA_964451235.1 uncultured Candidatus Saccharibacteria bacterium
GCCCACCGCGTTGTAGTTGCTGACGATCTGCGTGGAGTTCGCAGAGCCGACCGAGGCGACGGCGTAGATCTGCGAGGAGAGTTTGCTGTCGAGCTGGTT
This sequence comes from uncultured Candidatus Saccharibacteria bacterium, assembly GCA_964451235.1. Lineage (GTDB taxonomy): Bacteria > Patescibacteriota > Minisyncoccia > Phycocordibacterales > UBA2100 > UBA10103. Next base: position 100 of record CAYVHJ010000105.1, read on the forward strand.
GAGCCGCGCTGCAAGGATCTCTTCGGTAATACCACCCGCCTTCGCCAAGACTTCGGCCGTCGCAGGCTGCAGAGTAACTCGCTCTACGACTCTCTCTACGTACACAGGCTGAATCGCAGTGCGTGAAGTTGGGCCGCCAGTGTCAGTCTGCGCGCGAGCAAGCCCGCTCGCTCCACGTCCCGCAGTGGCGCTTCGTGGGACAACGCGAACAGAGACGAGTTCAGGATCCCGCGCGAATCCCGTGAGCGAAGGAGGGAACATGATGGTGTATACGAGCGTGTCTATGCGGCGGTTGACCGCGCGAGCGAGCTGCTCGAAGATATTCGAGAATGCACCCGTCGGATTCTCTGCGGCAAGCGCAAGCTGCTTCTCTGCTGAATCAACGAATGCAGAGGCGAGCAGAGAAGCTCGTTCGGCAACGCCTGTTTGCGATGTGAGACGCATATACTGCGCGTCGACGAAAAGATACGTCCCCACGGTGAAGAGAAGCGCCGTGACAATGGCGAGGAGTTTATGCAACGCGTCTGCAACTGGTGGGAGCGCATGAGCGCTCACTTGTTTCCCCGCCGAAACGACCTGCAGAGGAAAGCTAGAAACAGCTCGTGCCGCGTGCATTCCGCCGGGTGTTCGGAGAGCTGTGCCAAGCGCACTATGAACGAATGATGGGATGCGAGGTGCAAGACTTTCGGCAACGCGTCCCGGTATGCGAGATACACGAGGTCTCCCCAGAAGTGCTGGGGTTCTTGTTCTGTCCTTGTATTCCTCGCGCCGTGTCCTTGCGAGGCCGTCACGCCACTTCGCTTTTGCATACTCCTGCTCGACAACAAATTGCTGGAGAGTATCTCGACAGACGTACCACTGCTTACCGATCCTCTTTGCAAGAAGCTTGCCGTCTTTGCAGAGCCTTGCAACATAATCACGAGAAAAACCCGCGAGTTCAGCCGCCTCGCTTGCCGAGATATACCGCACGCCGTCAAAAAAAATTTCATCAGTCATGGCGTGCACGCGACTTACCTATATTTTACTAGCTATTCCGGATATCCTGTTGATTACGCGTGCATAAATATGGGGATAAACCTTCTAGGAACGGTTCGAGAGACAAGCGACTCCAAATTCACCTGCGACAAGCAGGAAAATTACTATCGTGGTACGAAGAGCGGCCAAGTTGCAGGCAGGTGCGGGCAAATGCAGCATCAGCCGATAAAATATCGGTCGCCCAAGATACGCATTAAATAGGAAATTTCGACTACTGAGAGCGCTCGTAAATGATCTCCGGTGCAATTATATTCTCGATTAAGTCACCAATACTTGCGAGACCGTCCGTAACATAGCCCACAAGTGCAAATCCGCCATTTCCCTGTAATGCCTTCGTATAGACAGCACTGCTTTGAAAGGAAACATATCCGACGACTATGACGATAACGATCGTGGCAACGGCAACGGAAATTCTCGCACCAGATACAGACCGCCTCACTCGACTTGCGGATCGCTCATGCGTACTTGATGCGCGACGATGATCGACTTCTATTTCCCCAGCATTCTCGCTCTGCATCCTTCGTATAGGTATCGAATGAGTTGAGGAAATTCGTGCCGATATCGGCACCTCGTCATGCCCAGATACCGATTTCTGATAAGTCAAATCTGGTATCATTGGCAGCAAATCCCCATCGTCTTTTGTATATGTCATGTATGGCCCTGCTCCGCTGTAGCTGGTATCTGTGAGATTAATAGGAGCTGCCTTTGGGGCTCGTATACCAACAGATTCTGCCTGTACGGCTGCAAGCAGGGCATCTTTCTCTTTCTTGTGCGTGAGCAGGACATTTCGATCAACGTACCACCTCGTACCGATATGTCGTGATGGGACCTTTTCCTCCCTCGCAAGCTGTCCGACGTAATCTTGATGATAGCCCGTGAGCTCTGCAGCTTTTGTCGCAGAAATATATTCTTTTCCATCGAAAGACACTATCGTCTCCGGCTCCTCTCGATGCTTCGCATTTTGCGGCGGTTCAGGCTTGAATGATTCAGCCTCTTGCTTATACGCGTTAAGAGATGGCGGCGAGATATACCATAAGCCTCCGATGCGATGGGCTTCTATCAGACCTTTGCGAGCGAGTTGACCTATATAGTCCCTTGCATATCCCGTAATTTCCGATGCTCGCTTGGACGAGATATATGTCTCGTCTCCCACCTTAATCTCGTCGCTCATGCATTAAGTATATCTCGGATCCGAAAAACCCCACAGATCAATGTGGGATATCGTGGGGATTGCTAAATATGCCGGCAACGTCGGCTCTGTCAGGCGAGACGCTATAACGGCTCATCTGCAGCGATCATTTATTTATACATCGACTGTAACGTCAGTGAATGTTGTGCGACATGGGTCGTCAGCATCCAATACCGACATTTGCCCGCAAAGTATAGTTATTCCGGTTATGCGGACAAGGCCGCTATCCGATTTTTGAACGAATCATGTCCCGCAGAACCTCTGGATCGGCGGCTCCCCGCGTCTGCCGCATCCCCTGCCCCACCAAATACTCCAGTGCGCTACTTTTGCCATTCTTGTAATCCTCGACAACCGATGCATGAGTAGTGAGTACGCTATCGATAATCTGGCTCAGTTCAGGCGCATCTGTCACTCGAAAGAGGCCCTGCTCCTTCGCAACCTCCTCCGGATCCCGGTTGTTCTTGAACG
>CAYVHJ010000106.1:0-2774 GCA_964451235.1 uncultured Candidatus Saccharibacteria bacterium
ATGAATCCAATCACGGTTTTATTTTTCGGTTCGCAGGGCGCCGGAAAAGGCACGCAGGTTAGCATGCTTATTGATTTCTTGAAATCAAAATCACACAGCGGCATCATCCGCATTGACATGGGACAGGAGTTGCGAAATCTTAGAGATACAGGAACGTATGCGGGAAAGCTCACGGGAGAAATCATCGATGCGGGAGTCCGCATTTACGATTTTATGGCGATTTACCTCCAGACAAAGTTACTTGTCGAGAACTTCACGGGTGAGGAACACATAATTGCTGACGGGTTAGCGCGCGGCGAAGACCAGACGAGAGGTTTTGATGACATGATGAAGTTCTTCAAACGTGACGATTTTAAGATCATCAACCTGGTAATCTCTGACGATACGGCGGTAAAAAGACTCATGGCGCGTGGTCGAAATGATGACACAGAAGAAGCGATCCGCAGGCGTCTTGCGTGGACAAAAACCGATGTGTTGCCGCAATTGGAACTATTGAAAAGTCGAGGTCGTATAATTCATGAGATAGACGGTGAGCCGGATGTAGAAACCATCTATAGAACAATTCTCTCGGCGCTCAAACTCTCATAATGATCGCTACGACGAAATATGAGGTTGAAATCCTGCGCGAAGGGGGCCGCCGTCTCGCGCGGCACGTACGCACGCTCGCGAAAATGGTCACTCCCGGCATATCCTCTGCGGAGCTGGAGGCAAAAGCGCGCGAGATGGTGGCATATGATGCCGACGAAATGGCGTTTTTTGGCTACAAAGGAAAAAAAGACAAAGATGGCTTCCCATCCGGCCTCTGTGTTTCGGTGAATGACGTCATCGTACATTCTCCGGCGGGCCAGAACGGGAAGGTAATCGAAGAAGGTGATGTCGTCTGTCTCGACTTTGGCATTCGGCATCGCAGGCTCTACACGGATCACGCGGTTACCGTTATCGCAGGATATGCAAAAAGTCCCGACGATGAAAAGCTCTTGCGCGGTACAGAAGAGGCGCTCGCTGCCGGCATTGCTGCCGCGCGTGTCGGCGGGACGACTGGAGATATCGGCTTTGCGGTTGAACAAGTGGCGGAGAAGTACGGTTTCGGTTTTCCGAGAAATCTTTCCGGTCATGGCGTGGGGAGACAAGTGCATGAGGAACCGCATATTCCGAACTTCGGGAAACAAGGAGAGGGTGAAAAACTGGTTGAAGGAATGGTGATAGCGATCGAACCGATGATGACACTCGGTTCAGGAGAACTCTATATTGACAAAGACGGACACTCCTACCGCACGAAAGACGGCTCGCGCACGGCGCACTTTGAGCACACAATACTCGTCACAAAAAACGGGCCAGAGATTTTGACCAGAGAAGAATAGGATCACCTCGTATTACTCTCCAACATGCGGCCGCATAATAGAGAGTGATATCGGTGAGGCGCTTCTTGACAATAACTTCTGTTACAATCCAAGCCATGGTGGATGTTCTGCTTGTCGGTTCAGGGGGGCGTGAGCACGCGCTCGCGTGGAAAATTGCGCAATCGTCAAGGCTCGAGAAGCTCTACATTGCGCCGGGGAACGAAGGTACACGGCTCGTCGGGGAAAATGTATCTATCAATGCAATGGAGTTCGATAAGCTCGTTGATTTCGCACAAGAGAAAAAGATTGGTCTCACGGTTTGCAGTATGGACGCTCCGCTTGTCGGCGGTATCGTCGATTTTTTTCAAGCGCGAGGACTTCGCATCTGGGGGCCGACGAAAGCCGCGGCGCAGATCGAGGGCTCGAAAGCATTCGCGAAACAACTCATGCGCGATGCAGGTGTTCCAACACCCGATTTTGCGGTATTCACCAACCACGACGACGCGCTTCGATATGTGCAGGATCACGGTGTGCCGATCGTCGTCAAGGCAAGCGGACTTGCGCTTGGAAAAGGTGTCGCCGTATGCCGCACAATTCTCAAAGCGGAAACAGCTCTCAAGGAGATAATGCTCGACAGGGTTTTTAAGGATTCTGGAACGGAAGTCGTCATAGAACAGTATCTCGAAGGGCAGGAAGTCTCCATCCACGCGCTCTCCGATGGGAAAACACATGTCATGTTCCCCGTATCGCAAGACCACAAGACGATAGGGGGGGGAGATACGGGAAAAAACACAGGTGGCATGGGAACAATCGCACCTGTACCGTGGATCTCAAAAGATGTTCTGTCGGATATCGAGACACGTGTCGTAAAGCCGACACTCGCCGCACTTCAGGAACGCGGCGCGACGTTTAGCGGCGTTCTTTATCCGGGTCTCATAATGTCTCCCGAAGGGCCAAAAGTGCTCGAATACAACGCCCGCTTCGGCGATCCGGAATGCCAAGTCTACATGCGCCTTTTGAAAACCGATATTCTCGAACTATTTGAGGCGTGCGTCGACGGGAAGCTCGCCGGAGAGCCTATCGAGTGGAATTCCGGCTTTGCGACAAACATTGTTATTGCTTCTGGCGGCTACCCCGATGAATACAAAAAAGGACTTCCCATTACCGGCATCGAGGAGGCCGAAAAGCTCCCCGGCATCGTCGTCTTCCACGCTGGCACGAAATGCAATGAGGCGTCGCCTCATTGCATTCTGACGAATGGGGGGCGGGTGCTCGGCGTTTCCGCTGTCGGCGTGACGCTCAAAGAAGCACTCGACCGCGCCTATGCAGCTGTCGACCGAATTAACTTTGAAGGAAAATACTTCCGTCGTGACATCGGTGCAAAAGCGCTTTCTTGAGGATGATATAATTTCCGGATGCCTCCAGTCATGATGG
>CAYVHJ010000107.1:0-2713 GCA_964451235.1 uncultured Candidatus Saccharibacteria bacterium
CTTATCGAGAACAGAAACGATCCCCCAAGCGAGTGGCGCATGAGCGGGCCCATTATGGAAGTCGCGCCCGTTCGCGCCGCCGCGCTGCGCGGATTGGATGTGGCGCACGTGAAAGGAAGTGCACAGATCGACCAGACACTGCCTTTCAACGCAGTCAGCAAATTTTCGGTCTCGCTCCTTCCCGAGGGTGAGCGACACCGGTTCGTCTTTTTCGGCGCGCCCGACATTCTCGTTTCGCGCTCAACGTTCGACGGGGCGAGGCGGCGTGAGATGCTTGCGAAAATCGATACACTTGCGCGGGCGGGCAAACGCGTACTCGGTGTCGCGACGAAGATGACACATCGCCGCAAAGACCTTTCGCTTTCGCACGAACTTGATGCAGAACACCTTGAATTTGAGGGCATAATCGCGTTTCGCGATCCGGTCCGCGGAAGCGTCCGCGACGCAATACAGCGCGTCGAACGCGCGGGTATAAAGACCATCATCGTCACAGGCGATCACCTCGGCACCGCCGAAACGATCGCGCGGGAAGTTGGCTTGCCTGTTGACAAAGACTCATCCATCGAAGGAGCGGAGCTTGCCTCTCTTTCGGAGGCCGAGTTCACGCAGAGGCTTCAGAAGCTCCGCGTTATCGCACGCGTCTCGCCGCTCGATAAGGTACGCATCGTGCGAGCGTTGCGAAAAGCGGGTGAGATCGTCGCGATGACGGGCGATGGCGTGAACGATGCACCGAGTATCAAAGAGGCCGACATCGGGGTCGCCATGGGCTCGGGAACAGAGGTAGCACGCTCTGTCGCTGATCTCGTGCTTTTGGACGATAACTTTGAGACGATTGCTGCCGCAGTAGATGAAGGGCGGCAGATTATGAGCAATATCCGCAAGGTCATCGTGTATCTCCTCTCGACGGTAATGGACGAACTCACGCTCATCGGCGGCGCTTTGATTACGGGTGTGGCACTCCCCTTAAACGCGCTCCAGATTCTGTGGGTCAATTTTTTCTCGGACAGTTTCCCCGCTGTTGCGTTCGCATTTGAAAAAGGGATCGATGGTCTCTCCGTCCGTGCACGCCCCTCTAAGCGGCAGCTTTTTGATCCTCTGATGCGGTTCCTCGTCCTCGTAGTCGGCCTCTCCTCAAGCGCGCTTCTTCTCGCACTCTACCTTTCACTCCTCTATGCAGGCTATGAAGAGGAGCTCGTGCGGACATTTATCTTCGCCTGTTTCGGCAGCTACACGCTCTTCGTCGCGTTCTCGGTGAAAAGTCTCGAGAAAAGCATCTTTTCCTACTCCCCCTTTTCAAACCTCTATCTCGTGGGAGGCATCGGCATCGGCATCGTGCTCATGCTCGCAGCACTATACGTGCCCTTCCTGCAGTCTCTTTTTGGCACCGTCGCCCTGCCGCCACTGTGGCTCTTGGCGGTCCTTGCCGTCGGCGCTCTGAACATACTCGCCATCGAGGCCGGAAAATGGCTCTTCCGCGGCCGATTGCTATGACCGGAAAGGGGCGCGTTCTTGTCGTCGGCGGCTCGGAGGAGTTCATAGGAGCGCCATATCTGGCCGCAATTGCAACGCTTCGCAGTGGTGCAGAATCGGTCATCGTCATGACACCTGAGAAAGTTGCATGGGCCTTGAACACGCTCTCGCCGGACTTGATGACGCGAAAGTTAAAAGGGAAATATCTTTCAACAAAACATGGGCAGACGATCAGAGCGCAAATGAAAACCGCCGACATACTCGTTGTTGGAAATGGCGCCGGAGTGCGGAAAGACACCGCCGCGCTCATGCGCTCTATGATACGCTCCCCTATCCAGAAGGTCATTGACGCTGATGCCCTCAAAGTCTTGCGCGGCGATGCCGTGCGAAATGCGATACTCACTCCGAACAAAGAAGAATGGAAACACTTGGAAACATACAGCGATATTCGGGCACTTCTGAAAAACGGAAATATTATCGTAAAGAAAGGATTCCCCACCAAAATCCTGTCGGCACGAAAGACTGCCACCATAAAACGAACGAACAAGGGCTTGAAAAAAGCCGGCACGGGAGACGTGCTCGCAGGCCTCATCGCGGGCTTCCTATCACAGGGTTATTCGCCGTTTAAGGCCGCGCAAAAGGCGTGCGAAACGGGAAACAAGATCGCAAACATCCTCACCAAAAAGAAAAAAGGCTACTACTTCCTTGCGAGTGATCTCGCTCGGGAGCTTACCGCTTCTTCTCAAAAAACCTGAAGATCCGTGGCGTAAACGGCAGCCGAGCAACTCTGTGCATCCAGAAGTAGCCGACGATGCTGACGAGTAACGCTCCCGTCCCGTCTGCAATTAAATCCCACATCGTATCGGCGTTCCCGTTTTGCCAGTCGATGCCGAGAAGTGAGTCGGCGGTAAATTCGACGAGTTCCCATACGACACCGATGGCGAGTGAGAATGTGACGGCGAAAAATGCCACGAAACCCGGGCTAAGATCGAGGCCCACGGATTGTTCCTCGTTGAGCGTGTACACCAAAACGAATCCCGCGACACCGAGAATGAGACCGGATTGAAAGTGCACGAACTTGTCCCAGAGCGGGATGTAATCGTAGAAATTGGCCAAATGGCCGAGGAAGAGTGTCGCGAACACAAAACCGACGATCGAGAGGTCGAGAGCGAACGGCAGGTAGAACCGGTAACGGTACTTGAGAACAGATGGCGCAGACATCAATACGAAAACGAGGAGAGTG
>CAYVHJ010000108.1:0-2712 GCA_964451235.1 uncultured Candidatus Saccharibacteria bacterium
ATAATGCGCACCGGAGAAATGCTACCTCCTGCGACGACCGTCATGCCGGAGCGGAGGGTGCCGTTCGTGATAATGAGTGTTGCTGCTAAGCCGCGCTTCGGATCGCGATGGGCTTCAATGACGAAGCCGGAAGCGGGTGCTTCCGATTCTCCTTTCAGTTCGTGCAGTTCGGCGACGAGAAGGACAAGGTCCAAGAGCTCGTCGACGCCGGTGCCTACTTTTGCGGAAATCGCGGTCCAAGGGACATCGCCGCCGAGTTTCTCGAGATAGATACCCTCTTGCATGAGAGAGGCTTGTGTACGCTCGATATTTGCCTCCGGCTTGTCGATCTTATTGATCGCGACGATATAGGGAATCTTTGTGCTCTTTATCCTCGCGAGCGCCTCGAGCGTCTGCGGCTTCACGCCGTCGTCCGCAGCAACGACGAGGATCGCGATGTCAGCGATACTGGCTCCTCGCGCGCGAACTGCTTGGAATGCGGCATGACCCGGAGTATCAATAAAGGTAATTCTTTTCGCCTGCCCCGAACTCTTCGAAGGGCGCTCGACCTCATACGCTGCTACGTGCTGCGTGATACCGCCGGCTTCTTTTTCAACGGTGTTCGTCTTCCTGATGTAATCGAGAAGCGTCGACTTGCCGTGGTCGACATGGCCCATGACAACAACGATGGGTGGACGCTCGATATGTGAGGCTGGTTTTGACATATGTCGCAGGAATTGCCATACAGGCAGTTTTCGGCAGTATACGTTTGCGTAAGGTAAAAGGCAAAGGGCAAAAGTCAAAAGTTTTGTTACACTCGCGACATGAAATGGTTCGGTCGCAAAAGAATATATCTGGATTATGCGAGCGCGCCGCCTGTTTTGCCGGAAGCAATCGCCGCGATGCGCGAGGCGGAAATGCTCATCGGGAATGCCGGCGCGATACATGCGGAAGGCGTCGCTGCAAAAAAATCCCTCGAAGATTCACGTGCACGCATCGCATTGCTACTTGGCTGCAAAGCCCGCGAACTTATCATAACCAGCGGTCTTACCGAAACGAACAATCTCGCAATTCTCGGTTTTGCAAGAAAACTCGAACAAACGCGAAGGTCGCTTTCCGGCACGCACTGGCTCGTGAGCTCGATCGAGCATGATTCCGTCCTCGCATGTTTTGCCGAGATCGAGCGTCTCGGCGGGACTGTCTCACACGTCGAGCCGGACGAGCGTGGAATTATTTCTCCCGAGGCGATCGAACGCGCACTGCGCCCCGAAACAGTCTTTGTATCTATTGGATGGGCGAACAATGAGATTGGGACAGTCCAGCCGCTTGGCCGCATAGCGCGCGCGGTGCGCAACAAGTTCAAATTCGGGCCTCGTAAACCCGAATTTACTGGATTCGGGTTTACGAAACCTGTATTTCATTCCGACGCCGGGCAGGCGCCACTCTACCTACCCACGGTCGTCAGCAGTCTCGGCGTCGATCTTCTCTCGCTCGGCGCCAACAAGCTCTACGGACCGCACGGGATCGGGGCACTCTATGTTTCGAAAGAAGTCGCGCTTGCCCCCATTATCTTTGGGGGGAAGCAGGAACGCGGATTGCGCGCCGGCACAGAGAATGTTGCGCTCGCAGCGGGCTTTGCTGCGGCGTTTGAGGTTGTAGCGTATGAGAGAAAGTCCGAGACGGAGCGATTGAGGAACCTTCGTGCAGCTCTCGCACATGAACTCGCCACGCGCATTCCCGGACTCGTTGTAAACGGCGACTTGAAACATGCGCTTCCGCACATGCTCAATGTTTCGATGCCGGATATCCAAAGCGAATACGTGACGCTTGCGCTCGACCATACAGGCATTGCCGTCTCAACAAAAAGCGCGTGCCGCGAAGGCGAAGAGTCGCGCTCGCACGTCATTGCCGCACTCGGGGGGGATGGATGGCGCGCACAAAACACACTTCGTTTCTCTCTCGGCCGTAATACGTCTGCGTCGGACGTACAGAAAGTCGTATCCACGCTCGCGGATATCGTTAAAAAGCTCTAGCTCCTTTTGCTATCTTGCATTGTCATTTTGACTTTTGCTTTTTGATATTTGATATATGATGCCTTCATGGACATGGAGGAACTTTCCAAGTCGCAAATCATCCTCCTCACGCTCTTGGTGAGCTTTGTCACCTCGATTGCCACAGGCATTGTCACTGTTTCTCTCATGGATCAGGCGCCACCCGCTATCGCGCAGACGGTGAACCGCATTGTCGAACGCACCGTCGAAAAGGTGGTGCAGACCGGTCAGGCCGCTTCCTCCGTTGTAACAACCGAGAAAACTATAGTGGTGAAGGAGTCTGAACTTATCGCGAAGGCGGTGGAAAAGGTGCGGCCAAGCCTCGTGCGTGTGTACGCAAGTTCCTCTGAGCCGATGTTTCTCGGTCTTGGTATTGTCGTTGATGCGGATGGCGGCGTGGTGAGCGATAGTTCTGCAATCGGGGAGTCGAAGAACATCGTCGTCGCGCTTGCCGATGGCACGCGGCTTAGCGCGACACTCGTCTCGCGTGATCCGAAGAGCGGCATTGCGAACCTACGGGCGGCTACCACGACCGAGGACGGAAAAACCGTGCAATTCACTCCCGCCACACTTTCGGTCGGAAACCCCATGCTCGGACAAACCATCGTTGCGCTTTCTGGTAAAGCGATCCCGCGCATCGCAGACGGTCTTGTGACGGCGCTCATTCCGCGCGATGAGGGGG
>CAYVHJ010000109.1:0-1000 GCA_964451235.1 uncultured Candidatus Saccharibacteria bacterium
GAAGCGACAGGCGAGGCTTCCGACGTGGGGCTCGGCGGCAAGTACCAGGGTCAGGGGGGCATCGTTGGCCCTCGGGTGGGAGCCGAGGCGGGCGCGCAGAGCGCGCCCGCCTCTTCCATTTATTGATAGCGCTGTGGTATGGGAATGGGCTTCTCTTTTTTCTTGCGCCAGAGCGTGGTATCGTTCAGTCGGATACACCCTATGGCGGACTACCGGCCAACCATCGGTCTTGAGGTTCACGTGCATCTGCGCACCCGCACGAAGATGTTCTGCGGGTGCCGTAGTGTAATACCGTTATATGCCTTGGGATCTCTCTGATTTGTACCGGTCGGTTGTTGACCCCCGGATCAGCCGCGATATCGTCCGTCAGGCGAGGCGAGCTGCGGCATTTGCGAAACGGTATCTGGGCAGGATGCATCGTTTGAGCGTGCGACAACTCGGTCGCGCGCTCGCCGCGTACGAAGCGATTCTTCAAGAGGCTGCCAAACCCGTCGAGTTTGCCCACTTGTTGTTTTCCGCGGATACGAAACCTCCCGAACACGGCGCACTGGTGCACAAAACCGAGGAGGCAATGGTTCGCATCGAAAACCAACTGCGGTTCTTCGAGCTCGAGCTCGCGTTCCTTCCGGAAAAGCAGTGTGCACACATTCTTGCGAGGCCAGAAGTAGCACCGTGGCAACATTTCCTTGAACGGGTTTGGCTGTTCCGTCCGCATCGGCTTTCGCTCGCCGAAGAGAACATCATGAGTGAAAAGCGGCTTACCGGTGCACGCGCCTGGTCTCGTTTTTTCACCCAGGAACACGCGATTAAGAAGTACGGTCTGGCGACAGGCAGGAGACGGCGATCAGTAAACGAGAGCGAAGCGCTTGCTCTCTTGCACGATCCGAAACGAGGCGTCAGGCGATCAGCGCAGGAAGCGCTTACGAGAGGACTCCGGGAGGAGTTGGGTCGGATGGTGTTTCTGTTCAACACAAAGTTGCAGGATAAGAAAGTGAATGAT
>CAYVHJ010000109.1:1010-2631 GCA_964451235.1 uncultured Candidatus Saccharibacteria bacterium
TTCGGAAAGTGCCGTGTCTGCACTCGTATCCACGGTTTCTCTAAATGTCCCGTCTGTACACACCTACTACCGGCTCAAGCGTAATCTGCTTGGGCATGCGAAGCTCTACGACTACGATCGGTATGCTCCGGTATACGGCACACGCAAGCGGTTTATGTTGGGAGAAGCACGGGAAGTCGTCCTCGCCTCATTTCGAGCATTCCATCGCGACTTTGGGCGGGTCGCGCAGTTGTTTTTTACAAAACGTTGGATTGACGCCGAACCGCGGGATGGGAAGGGGGGCGGCGCTTTTTGTTCGTACGTTACGCCAGACCTTCATCCGTACGTTTTGATGAACTTTCACGGCACGCCCCGTGATGTGATGACCCTTGCTCACGAGTTGGGGCACGGGGTGCACGCATACTTCGCACAACAACAGCACGGGTACCTCACTTGGGCCGCACCACTGACTCTTGCCGAGACGGCGAGCGTTTTCGGAGAGCTCTTGGTTTTCGACATGCTTAAACAATCACTCAAAAACCCTCGTGAGCGGCTTGCGCTGCTTACGGCGAAAATAGAAGATGTGTTTGCGACGGTCTTCCGGCAGATCGCCATGTTCAAGTTTGAGCGAGCGGTGCACGCGGAGCTCCGTCGCGCAGGAGAGCTACCGGCAGGCACGTTCAACCGGCTCTGGCGAACCACGCAACAAGAGATGTTCGGATCAAGTCTTGCGCTCACTCCGGACTACGATCTTTGGTGGAGTTACGTGAGCCATTTTGTGCATACACCGTTTTACGTGTACGCGTATGCGTTCGGTCAGTTGCTCACGCTTTCGCTGTGGGCGAAGTATCATCAAGATGGTGCTTCGTTCGTCCCGCGTCTATTAGAGTTCCTCAAGGCGGGCGGATCAGCAGCGCCCATGGAGCTTTTGCGTCAGCTCGACGTGGACGTAGAAGATCCTCTTTTCTGGCAGCAGGGGTTGGACGCCGTGCAGCGGATGGTGAGTGAGGCACAAGCGCTGTCTCGCCGGCTATGAGCAGCTTTATTCCCACGATCGGCCTCGAAATTCACGTCCACCTCCGTACCCGCACGAAAATGTTCTGCGGGTCGTTGAACGATCCCGACGAGAAGCATCCGAACGTGAACGTCTGCCCCATCTGTTTGGGTCATCCGGGGACGCTCCCCGTGCCCAACAAGCAAGCGATTGAATATGTGGTGAAAACCGGACTTGCGCTTGGCTCGCAGATCGCCGAGGTTTCGAAGTTTGATCGCAAGAACTATTTTTATCCGGACCTGCCGAAAGGATACCAAATTTCGCAGTATGATATGCCGCTCTGTGTTGGCGGGGAGATTACTCTTGAGAAATCCGAAATCCCCGCCTGCGCCGAGGCTTCGGCGGGCAGGCGAAGCCCGAAATCCGAGACAACCCCCAATTTCCAAAACGCAAATACTGGAAAATCACAAATCACAAATCACAAATCACAAACAAATTTCAATCTCCAAAATCCCAAAACGATACGGATCCGGCGGATCCATCTGGAAGAGGATGCCGGCAAGATTATTCACGCAGAGGGAGCTTCGCTGATTGATTTCAACCGCGCCGGCGTGCCGCTGATGGAGCTGGTAACCGAACCGGATTTGA
>CAYVHJ010000110.1:0-2622 GCA_964451235.1 uncultured Candidatus Saccharibacteria bacterium
GATCCGTGTCGAACCGCGCAAGCCAAAGCAAACTCAATTCCGGTTCCAGATGCAGGGGGAAGAACGTATAGTGAGTTGACAGATCGAACGTGTCATAGAGATCGTTCAAACCAACGAGATTGCGTACTTTTCGCTTGAGGCCGTCGACGAGGTAGAGATAGGGATGCACGTACGAATAGTCTTCACGAAGCTGCCGATTGAACAACCATTCTTTCCATAAAATACCGGTCCACCGGAACATGCGAAAGGTGCGCGATGGGCGCAAAAAATCAAAGTGCTGCTTGCGCGTGAATTTTCTCCTCGTCGCCTCGTGGATCTCGGAGTAGACATGCGGTTTTGCTCTGAATTCATCGATGTACGCACGCGCTTCGGAGTAGTGCGGTATGCGCTTGAGAGGAGTCGGCTGATCTCGCCGAACAATCTCTTCAACGAAGGTGAGATGGTCATAGGCTTCAGAGAGAGCGATGCGATTCCGAATACCGGTGAACGACATCACAAGCGTTCTGATCCCGCGTTTTTTTGCGATATGGTAGAGAAGCGTCGTGCTCATCGCGCCGATGGGAGCAGAAAATAGGACGTCCGGTTTTTCCGTGTCGAGAAACGCGATGATTGCCCTTGCGTACACCTGAACCATGCGGAGCATTTCCTCATGCGAGTATCGAGGTGTGTCATAGGGGTATTCTCGGACGAGTTGAGAAAAACGAATGATGCGATCGGTATTGATGTACGGCCACAGGTTCGGTATGCCGTACTCTTTTTCGAGTGAGCGCAGGTATTCGAGATCAAGTTTTTCCGTTTTGTAGGATCGCTGTATATCCTCGTCCAAAAGAAGTGTCGAATATGCCACGTCTTTCTGCAATGAGAGAAATTCGTAGCTCGGTCGCGTTTGTACAAACGCGCAAACTTCGCGGAGGCCGTGTTCTTGTATGAGAAGACGCACGAGCTCGTGCCCGACAAAGGCGAAGCGTCTCTGCAGTATGAAGCAGGCCTTCATACGATATGGGCCTTGCGGAGAGTCGCTCGTAATGAAAGTATGGTACGCATGCAAAAAGAAATCACTGTTGCGCCGTGTAGGATCTGCGGAGGCAGGCGTGCTAGGATCGTTCGCCGACACCTACGATATGACATTAAACGCAATGTGCTGCGATGCGTCAAATGCAGTTTTGTGTACCTTGAAAGCCCACGAATCGCAAAGAGGTATTACGCGGGGAAAAAATACCGGGCGCATCACGGGCCAAATCTTGGCAAGAAAAGCTCTCCGCGAGAGCTCTTCGAAACGTACCTCCCCTTCCAGCATCAAATCCACGAAAGTATGAGCCTGCTTATCAGGCCATCCGCCTCCCTCCTCGACGTTGGATGCTCGACGGGGCATTTTCTGCATTCGTTGAAAGGAAAAGTACGAACTCGGGTGGGACTTGAATTGAGCCGCGACGAAGTATCGTTCATTCGTCGTAATCTCGACTTCCCTGTTTATAACGTTCCTATTGAGCGGGCAGAAATACGGGAAGGACCGTTCGACGTGATCACCGCACTGCAGGTACTCGAGCACGTCGAAGATCCAATCGGATTTCTCCAGCACATCAAAAAACACTTGAAAAAGCATGGGACACTCTACCTTGAGCTGCCGAATCTCGACGATGCGCTGCTCACGGCATATAAGGTAAAAGAGTACGAGGACTTTTACTATCGTGAACCGCATCTCTCCTATTTCACAAAAAATTCACTGCGCCGCGCGCTCACGAGAGCCGGATTTGAAGGAGAGATTAGAGCAGTCCAGCGGTACACGCTCATAAACCATATCCACTGGATCACGGCGCGCGCTCCGCAATCTGATTTTAAGCTCGGCATGACGCCTTTGCTCATTAAGAACCCGAAAACTAACGACGGGAAGCGTCTGAATGCTTTTATCACGAGAGCCGATCGCGAGTACCGCGCATTAGTCGGCAAACTTGGGCTCGGAGAAAGCCTCGTCTTCAGGGGCAAGATGCGAACATGAGTGAACCGCGCATAATAATTTTCGTGCAAACGCGGATGGGCTCAACACGCTTGCCTGGCAAAGTGTTGAAGGAGGTATTGGGTCGGCCGATACTCTTACATCAACTCGATCGCATCAAACGCGCAAAGTTACCAAGCGAGATCGTCGTAATGACGACGACCGAGCAAAAAGATGACGCGATCGCAGACCTGTGCTCAAAGAATTCCGTCGCCTGTTTTCGCGGCAGCGAGACCGACCTTCTCGACCGACACTACCAGGCGGCAAAACAATTCGGCGCTGACTTCGTCGTAAAAATCGGGTCCGATTGTCCGCTTACCGACCCCGAGATAATCGACGAGGTCCTTGGGCTTTGGAAGAAAAATCAAGGAAGGTATGATTATGTGAGCAATTATCATCCACCCACGTTCCCCGACGGACTCGACGTGGAGGGAAGTCAGTTGGGCGTTCTGGAGATCGCTTGGCGCGAGGCAAAAAAGCCGCACGAGCGTGAACACACGTTTCCCTTCATCTGGGACCAGCCCGAGCGTTTTCGCATCGGCAACATTGAGAACCCGCGGGGAAACATGTTCATGACGCACCGATGGACGCTGGATTATCCCGAGGATTGGGAGTTCATTTCGCGCATT
>CAYVHJ010000111.1:0-2589 GCA_964451235.1 uncultured Candidatus Saccharibacteria bacterium
GTGCACCTTGTAGGATTCGAACCTACGACCTTTCGAATGTGAATCGAACGCTCTAACCAACTGAGCTAAAGGTGCGCCGTGGGATTATAGCTCAAAGTCTCATCTTCTGGTATAATTTTGCCTCATGGACTTCCGCGTTTTCAGCCTCGGGTCAAATGACGGGCTCGCGGAGAAAATAGCGAGAGCGCTCGGGATGCCGCTCGGAAAGGTCAACTGCAAAGTCTTTTCCGACGGCGAACAGCACGTGCAGTTTTTGGAGAACCTTCGCGGCAAACACATCTTCCTCGTACAATCCACGCCGCCGCCTGCGGAAAATTGGGTGCGGCTTTTTCTCGCGATTGATGCGGCGCGCGGCGCCTCTGCAAACGAGATAACCACTGTCGTCCCGTACTTCGGCTATGCGAGACAAGACAGAAAGTCTCGCCCGCGCGAACCGATCTCGGCACGCGTATTCGCGACGACGATAGAAACGCTTGGCGCGAATCGCTTTCTCACGATGGACCTTCACAACGACGCGATCGGAGGATACTTTCGGAATGCGATCGTAGACAATCTCCTTGCGCGGCGCGTGTTCATTCCCCATTTGCGGGAATTCTTTTCTCAAGCGCTCGCGTCAGACGATCTCGTCGTCGTCTCTCCCGATGTCGGTGGTGTTGTGCGCGCGCAATCCTACGCGAAGCGTCTGATGAAAGAGGCAGAGCTTGCCATCATTCACAAAGAACGCGAGATGCCGAACAAGGTAGCTCGCATGAAGCTCATCGGCGACGTCAAGGATAAAATCGCGCTCATCGTCGATGATATGGCCGACACCTGCGGAACGCTTGCGACAGCTGCGAAGCTACTTGAAGAAAACAGCGCACGCGAAGTCTATGCCTGTACGACGCACGGACTCTTGAGCGGGGATGCGAGTAAAATCCTCGACGAATCATCCATCAAGAAACTCTTCATCACCGACACTATTTCAACCGATCGACCGCTTTCCCAAAAGATAGAGGTCGTCTCGGTAGGGGAGGTGTTTGGCGAAGCAATCCGGCGCATCGAAGATGGCGAGTCCTTGAGCGCACTTTTTGAGACGGACTAATCATCCCCGCGGCAGGAATAGAACAACTGGGAAACCCATGGTTTTCCCACTCCTTCCTCCACGGAAAACCTGCTGGTTTCCCGACCCCTTCCTGTTCGATTCCTGACGCATTGCTTCGCAATGCTCCGCGCGGACACTCCGTGTCCCCGCGGCAGGAATCGAACCCACATTACGAGCTCCGGAAGCTCGCGTCCTATCCATTGAACGACGCGGGGCGAGAGATCAGAGTATCACTTCAGAGGAGTTTTCCCATCCAAATGATGTCGGAATATCCGTTCGGCGTTTTTACCGCTTCGCGGCGGCGTCCTTCTATCCTGTAGCCGAGTTTTTCGTAGAGCCGCACTGCTCCCTCGTTTCCCTCAAACACCTCAAGTTCCATCCGGTGCATCTTCCGTGAGCGTGCGAATTTCTCGGCCTCGTTGAGGAGTGCCGTGCCGACACCATGCCCGCGGTGCGAGGCGCGCACTCCGACGACGATGTAGGCGGTTTCTCCAACCTTCCGGAATTTTCCAAAGACAATGGTAATGTAGCCGGCTGGCTCGTTTTCATCGAGCGCGAGCAGTGTGTGCACGCGCTTCCGGTGCAGGACTGCCTTTGCAAATGCAAAGAGAATAGGCTCTTTCCGCTCTCCTCCCGTGGTCGCCAAATGCTCGGATTCATGAACGATTTTCCTCTGTAACCGCAGAAGGGCGCCGAAATCCCTCCATCCGGCTTCTCGAATGACGATCTGCATGGAACGTGCCGTCCATAATACCATCTCCCGTTCCCTCTAGTTTCCACAGTTGCGGGGAAGTTCTGGTATACTGATCGTACTAACTGGGATATGACTAATCTCTCAACAACAACGCTCATCGGCATTGTCGTCGTGCTCACTATCATCGCGGGTCTTCTTGTTGCCTTATCGCAGAATAGGCAGCAACTGTATCTGCTTTCAATAACAAATTTTGACGAGTGTGCTGCAGCAGGATTTCCGATAATGGAATCGTATCCCGAGCGCTGTGCAACTCCCGACGGCCGTACGTTCGTGAACGAGCGCCAGACGGCTCCATCACCGGATGGGATGACTTTCAACGGCTGCGCTGTCGCCGGCTGCAGCGGGCAGCTGTGTGTTTCTACCGATGAGGCAGGAGAAATTATCACGACGTGCGAGTACCGCGCAGAATACGCGTGCTATAAAGAAGCTTCCTGCGAGCCGCAGGCGGACGGGAAGTGCGGGTGGACACAAACATCTGAATTGAAAAAATGCCTCGCAAATCCGCCTGCACTCGACGCACCGCCGGAAGTGTATTAGATGATAAAAATCAGTTTTTTTGTTAGGATTCGGCGCTAAGGGCCCATGGTATAGCAGTAACACGCGTCCATGGCATGGACGAGTCCGGGGTGCGACTCCCCGTGGGTCCACCCGATTTGATTTGACGCTTTTGGCGCGGCGAAGCCGCGCTGATGGAGTGGAATTTCCGCAAGGAAATGCCACGGCTTTCCGAATTCCCCCGCCAGAATTCCCGCCG
>CAYVHJ010000112.1:0-2570 GCA_964451235.1 uncultured Candidatus Saccharibacteria bacterium
GACCCCCCCGGGTGGGCCCGTTCAGTAGGCCCGCCACGTCGTTTATAAGGGCCGGGGGGGAGTGTGGGGGAGGGGGGGGGGGGGGGAGGGGGGGGGGGTTGCCCGGGGCAATTCTCTGCGGTCAAAACGGGGATAGGATCCCCGAGGTTCGTCAAGGTCGTAAATACATGACAAACAATATCGCTGCCGAGCGGCTCGGCAAAGCTTTGATGCGGATTTCCACCCAAGAAAGCAGCAGCAACGAGGAAGAAAACTGCAGTGATAACCCCTGTGCGCATCGGATGCGTCAACTTCATAGCGTTCAAGTAATCCTTGTAACGCTGGTTTCCGTCTTTACCGTATGCCTCTCCCCCTGCGCCGTCAATGGACAAGACTCTTATAATGTTGCACCGCGCGTTCAAGCAAGAAGTTGTAGCAATCTTCTGTCCGTTATCAACTGTTATAGGACACGACGTCACAGGCAGTGACTGTCCAATACGCAGTCCGATAGAGCACTCTTTCCTAGGGTATTATCCGAACGTGAGGGTATATGGCGTTACGCCTGTCCCTTCAGTGGTTATTTCAAGCAAGTGTGTCTTATAGTCCTTCCCTTCCACGAGTTTGTACAAGCGCTCTTCCTGTATGGTCATCCACCCGTCTTTGTCAACGTCTTCTCCCCGCTCTTCTCCCAATGATTTTCCGCCATCTCTCGTGACTCTCAAACGCACAGGGGTATCGGCTGAAGCGACCATGTACACATTCTTAGCAGTATAGATGAACCGAATGTTCCCTTGCTTCTCGGTGTTGCGGGCGTACTCAGGTTGTATGTCCCACGTGCCCCCCAGGTAGAGCGTATTAGCAAACAACTTTTCGGGGATTTCAAGTTTCTGGACTCCGGAAACGCCAACCTTGCCATTGCCCAAGAGCTCATTGCGATCGGAGCCGAAGTACACTTCAGGGCTTTTCACCTGTGAGAAATCTACCGCCGTCACGTCCGAGGGCGAGGAGATGGTTTCCAAGGGCATCTCCATATCCAGCCGTTCTGCCCGTTCGGCAAGCACTTTTTGAATGGCGCGCTCGGTTTCCTCGTAGGCACCTTCGCCCGCGTGGTCATAAACAATGTAGCCGTCGATATCAATGAGATACTTGCGCGGCCAGAAGCGGTTGCCGAATGCATTCCACGTTTTGTATTCATTGTCGAGGACGATTGGATACTCCAAACCGAATTCTTTTGCCGCATTCTCCACGTTCGCCCGCACCTTTTCGAACGCGAATTCAGGCGTGTGCACGCCGATAATGACAAGCCCGTCATCGGCATACTTCTCGTACCATGAGCGCAGGTACGGAAGCGTGCGCTGGCAGTTGATGCACGAGTACGTCCAGATATCGATCAAAACAGGATTCTTTCCTCTGAACTCTCCTATCGTTATCGGCCCTGCTTGTCCCGAGGGAAGTCGAGGGGTGTTGATATAACCATCGGGCGAAACCAGCTCGGGCGCTTTCGCATAGCGTGCTTCTTTTTGTGGCGTGTTCAAACCGATCTCATCCGTGCTCGCGGGAGTAGAGCGGGATGTGCCAAGAAGCAGGTATGCGCCTGCGCCGAGCGCGATGACAAGAATTCCGCCGATCACGTATTCGGTCTTCATTGCATTTCAAGAAGTTTCTGTTCGATGCGCGTGACGTCCAAAAAGCCCGTGTCGAGCACCCATATCTGAAATTTCTTGTCGACCCCCGTTATCACTGCGATGCCGACGAGAATAAAGAGAGCACCGAGCGCACGCTTAAAGAACCCGCGCGGATCTGCCGCCCATCCGAGACGGTCGGCGAGCCGCTGCCCGAGAAGCGCGACGAGCAAGAGCGCAAGACAAAGGCCGAACACGAACACACCGAGATACGCAACACCGAGCGCGAACGAAACGGGCAAGACGCTCGCAAGAAGCACGAAATAGGTCGGCGAGCATGCGGAGAATACGGGCCCGAGCGCTGCGCCCATCACGACGTCGCCCCAGAATCCCCCGCGTCGAAACCCCACTGCGAGCAGTCGGTTGCCGCCGCGATTAACACGCCCGACAAAAGAGAAGCGTTCCCAGAGCGACGGAACGAGAAGCGTCGCGCCGAACACAATGATGATGAGACCCGAGACCCACTTCCAGAACATTTCTGGAACGCCGATAAGCACAGTCGACGCCTTGAGAAGAAGCGTGAAGAGGATGAGCGAAACGCCGAGGGATGCAATAATGATGAATGCGCGTTTCCTGCTCGCGCTTCCGCCTTCCATCGAGCCGCCCACGATAACGGGAAGAAGCGGGAGAACGCATGGCGCGAGCACGGTGAGTACGCCTGCGACGAATGATATGACTAAGAGCACCATGTCAGCGGATTTTTGAAATTACCTGCACGAGTGTCGTCGCATCCCCCCACTTCGCGAGCTCCTTTCCCTCGGCATCCACCTGCACGAACGTGTGCTGGTACGTGACACCGTACTTTTGCTTGAGCTCGGTCGCCGTATCGTAATCAATCTTCAGGATATGCACGCCCGAAGGAATTCCTTCTGGAGCTGCCGCTATCTCACGCTCGATGCCGCGACAGAT
>CAYVHJ010000113.1:0-2556 GCA_964451235.1 uncultured Candidatus Saccharibacteria bacterium
AGCATCGGTCGTACCGACCCTAAACGCAGCTTTCGTGCCCGCGATTCCGATAACTGCGTCACGTATCTTCTCATCAAGCTGGGCAATGAATTGGTGCGCGATGATGAGCGCGAGCTTGTATTTTCGCGCCTCGGAGAGAATGGTGCCTGTCGAGGGTGTGGCAAAGTTTTGAAACTCATCGATATAGAGGTAAAAGACGGGAAAATCCCCCTGTGTTTCCACGCGCGAGAATGCTGCCTGCAGGAATTTGGAAACGAGGATGAGTCCGAGTAGTGAGGTATTCCGATCTCCGAGACGCCCCTTAGAAAGATTCGCGAGAAATATTTTCTTCTCGTTCATGATCTTACTAAAATCAAACGCCGACTTTTCTTGCGAGACAATGGGGCGCATGATGTCGTTCGTGAGAAAGACATCGAATTTTGAGGTGATGTACGGCGCGACATTCTCAAGCGACGGATCGCCTCCTGCGGCTTCGGCGATCTTGCGCCAAAATTGCACGATGATCGGGTTTTTGCAGCGCGAGAGCTTCAGATTACGAAACTCCCGATCGGCGAAGACGCGCGGTATCTCGACGAACGTGCTGCCGGAGCCCGGATCTTCAACGACAAGCTGCACCGCGTTCCGGTAATACTGCTCGAACATCGGACCGAATGCTTCAGGCACGTCCGCGTAAAGTTTCCGGAATATGCCGTACACCTCGTCGACGACGAATGTTTTCATTTCGGGACGCGATCGGTCGTACTCGAGCATGTTGAGCCCCATTGGCCGCGGCGTGTACGCCGGATCGAAATAAATGACGTCTTTCGCGCGCTCGGGAGGAATGCTCGCGAGAATGTCTTCAATATCTGTCCCGTGTGGATCAATGTACGCGACCCCCGCGCCGTTTTTCATGTCTTGAATGATCATGTTTTTGAGAAAGCCGGTCTTTCCGGTACCCGTTTGTCCGATCACATAGCAGTGTCGTAGACGATCATTCGTACCAAAATGCACGGGCCTCTCCTCCGCCCCATAGCGGTTCACTCCGAGCACGATTCCCTCCGAAGGCATCTCGACCGGTGCGGGTGCCTGCTTTGCAAAACTTCGCTTCAGCTCGCGCGAGGTGTGCACGCGCTCGGCCGTGAAATGAAAGAGTGAGGTAATCTCTGCAAGCGAGAGCGGGATAGCATACGAGTGGTCGAAAATGCGATATGTAAAATCGCGAAGGAAAGAATTGAGCCTCCAGCTCGAAACCCTCTTGAATTTCAACTGATTCCCCTTTGGGTCGTCGTACTGATTAAAGGGGGCAATGAGGTTGCCGAGAATATCCTCTGCCCGCGCTTTGGTGGGGGCGGAGGCGGCGAGACGTATAATGGCAGGCCCCACGCGGCTCTTGATCTTGCGCTCGATCTCTTCGGCGGCAACCTTGTCGGGCTGACGACGAAAGACGCGTTGCTGCTCGTCTTCCATTTGCTTTTTGGACTTGAACGCCATATGGAAGGTGTCATAGAGCATTTCGCCTATCGCACTCTCCGGCACGCCGAGTGCACGATAGAGTATTTTCCCCTTCTCGAGACGGCGCAGTATCTTTTTGAAGTGCTGGTTATAGCGATCGCCCTCCGAAGAGACGAGTATCTGGAGCGCGGCACCCTCGCCATGCTTCGCTATCTTCGCAAAGGCCGCAAGCAGCACGTTCATGGGGTCGTGCTCGAACATGTCAGGCGTCTTTAGCGGGTACGCTGGATGATTCACCTGTGTCGCGTACGCTGCGGCATGATAGCCCTCATAGTTGAAAATGTTGTAGTCGCCGCGCTCCTCATTAATGCGTGCATTCGGGAATACGGAAGCGATGAGACGCTCGGCGAGGTCTTTCTTTTGGCGCGGCGCGGCGAGGTAGAGAATCGCCGCTTCCGTCCCTTCGGGGACAGAGATCTCGAGCGAGAAACCCTCGTGCGGAGCAATCAGCGAGATCAATCCCGCATAGAGTTGTTCAGACGATGAAAGGATCTGTTCGAGGCGGTGCTGACTCTGGTCCTCCTTTTCGCGCTCGCCGTGCGCCTGTGGATCGACCATGAAAAGCACGAGGTCGAGCGCGCGGCGGATTTTCTTGGGAGGCGGCATCCCATTTTGCGGTAGTCCCTCGGCAATGTAGGCAACGAGTATCCGGTGAAAATCGTCTTCGAGATGGGCATTCTTTAACTTTGCGCATACGGCAAGCGCGTTCCGGATCCCGCGCTCGGAAACAATCTTCAATAGCTCGTCCATCTGCACATCGTGCACTTCCGGCTCCAAGCGGAGCTTGTGCCGTATGGTTTCATGTTCCGGCATCACATACGCCTCGTGGAGAACGGTCGCCTGCGGCACCTGCGCATACTCGGCAACCTCGCGCTTGGCAATGCGATCGCTCTCGAAGCGATTCGGCGCGGTCTCAAGCTCTTGCTCTTTCTCACGCACCCGTTCGCGCAAATATTGCAGCTCCTCCTCTGGAGATTTGAATTTTTCGGGTGCGGCAACCTTCGGCCGCTCCATCATGACTGGAGGCATCCGGAAATTATATCATCCTCAAGAAAGCGCTTTTGC
>CAYVHJ010000114.1:0-2539 GCA_964451235.1 uncultured Candidatus Saccharibacteria bacterium
AAGATGCGGAGACGCTGAAAGTATTTATCGAAGCGCAGGAGAAATTCCAAATGCGTAAGATCCTTCCGGCTCCGGACATAGAAGAGAATGGTAAGGAAGACAACTCCGGGCATGGCTCCGATGACGGTGATGATGATCAGGGAGATGCTTCGTTAACCGTCCCGCTTCCGCTCTAGTTTGGGAAGAGAATCGTTTTGACTCTCGTACACTCTCGCGCGAGAATTGCAGGGTGCATGGACTAACAGAGCAGCAGAAGGGCGAATGGTACGTCACGTCGGCCGCGTTACTGGGCGGCTTCTTTCCAATCGTAATTGTCGTTACCTATGCAACAGTACCGAGTCTCATCTCACTTGCATGGAGCACGCTCTTTGCGACTGCGCTATTTGCAATCCTCCTTACCTATCGCGCACGATGGACTGAGCTCAAAAATCCTGCCGTGTGGAAGCACGGTTTCTTTTCAGCTTTGTTCATTGGAGTTCTCTTCTACGTGTTCTACTTTGGCGGGCTTGAGCATACGACTCCGGGCAACGCTTCCATAATCGTTCTTCTTCAGGTTTTCACATCGTTCATTTTCTTTACCGTGTACCGCAAAGAGTACCTGTCTTCCGAGTACAAGGTTGGTGCCATACTCATGCTGGTAGGAGCACTCATAATTCTTGGACCAAACTTTCGCGGTGTAAATATCGGCGATTTTCTGATTCTTGGCGCTACGGTATTTGCTCCAATCGGCAACTTCTTTCAGCAGGAGGGACGTAAAGTCGCGTCGACCGAGACTGTTATGTTTTTGCGAAGTGCCTTTTCCACCGCGACTTTTTTCCTCACGATTAACCTCTGGGGCATATCAGCAGGAGTTGAGGACTTTCGCGTAGCGCTGCCGTATCTTCTGCTGAACGGAATCGTGCTTCTGGGGTTCGAGAAAATGTTGTGGATCGAAGGGATTCATCGGATATCGGTGACGAAAGCGACCGCTCTCGTGAGCATTACTCCTTTCGTTACTCTTATATTTGCGTGGCCGATTCTCCACCAAGCTCCGACACTCTGGCAGCTCCTTTCACTCATGCCGTTTATCCTCGGGACTCTTCTTCTTACTGACCAAATTCGACTCATGGGCTGGCATGTCAATATCGATAGATAATGGATGACTAGCATTGCTGAATTAGGTAACGAGTAGTCTGCTGCGTCTACCCGAGGTTTAACCTCGGGAGGTGAAGTTCGCGAAGCCTGCCCGCCCCTTGACAAGATCAACGTTGATGGGGCATAGTAGCACCATTAGGCGTCATGTCGACATAATTATCTATATTTTAAGCCATTTTATGAAAATTGTTGCTCAAAGCGCTGCTCTAGGAGTTCTCTTTTTTGCCACTGTAGCCTCCGCACAGGTGTACTATCCGCCTACCTATGCCCCTCAAAGCTATACTCCAGCTCTTGTTTCGACCTCCGGCTGCGTTGCTCTCATGGCCGACCTTTCGTTTGGTTCTCGCGGCGCCGAAGTGACAAAGCTTCAGCAGTTTCTCGTGAGCCAAAATTATCCCGGCGGAGGGAACTGGATGATCACCGGCTACTTCGGACAAGCGACGACTCAAGCAGTGCGCAACTTCCAGCAATCGGCAAGACTTCCGATGACTGGCTATGTCGACGCAACGACCCGTTCTGCAATTCAGAGTCGCACATGTGGCATCTTGGGAAGCGCCTATCCGCAAAGTTACAACGTGCCAATCACATTTCCTCCGACGACACCAACCTACCCTCTCACGATGCCGACCTATCCTCCCACGACACCGAGCTTCCCGTATTCCATATACCCATATGGCGGCGTATCAATTACATCGCTCTCGACATATAGTGCACAGGTTGGAACATCGATGACCGTCTATGGGACAGGCTTTGATGTATCAGGCACCAACACCGTGCATGTCGGTAACGCGACGACTGTGGTGTATGGTACCGGCTCATCGCTCACGTTTACGGTGCCCTCGCTTCCGCCTGGCACATACAGTGTGTATGTGACAAACTCTCGCGGTACCTCGAACAGTATTTCATTTTCCATCACACCGACACAATCCGTCTGTAATCCCGCACCGTGGTACCAGCCGTGGCAATGGGGTACCCAATACCAATGTGGCATCTACAGCAACGTCTTGCTCGACTCCATCACTCCAAACTGGGCAGCGGTGGGAACCACCATCACGGTAAAGGGTAATGGATTTTCCGCGACGGGGAACACCGTCTATATGGGAGGCAGTATTGTCGCGACCGTTTCTTCAACGAACAACGGGACAGAGCTTACCTTTAGCGTGCCGACGCAGCTCTCGGGGCCGTATGGCCTGCAGCCAGTAGTGCCGGGCCACTATCCGGTGCGTGTCGTGAATGCAACTGGCGCACAGAGCAATTCGCTCACGCTCTCCATCACACAGCAAGGATCGAGCTCGCTTTCGATCTCGAGTACCTCAGGACCAACGTCACTCCAAGCTGGTGCGCAGGGAATATGGACACTTGTGGTGAACGTACCCTATGGCTCGTACCTTACGACGACCGTGAA
>CAYVHJ010000115.1:0-2538 GCA_964451235.1 uncultured Candidatus Saccharibacteria bacterium
TGTCTGGCTCTCGGTTGTGCAGGTCGTCTTCGGTGGCGCCTTGGTCTTCCTCGCCGGCATCTTGATCGGTTCCGCTTGAGATGCGCAGCGGGCTGGCATCAGTCCGCTGCGCTTCAACAGTCAGCACATTTCCGGCACTTGCAGCCATGCGGGCGGATGAATTCGTCGAAATATTCGTCGCCGTAGTCTATGGTGAGCTCTTCGCCAACATCAATATCACGCGTCGAGAGAATGTAGATGCGTCCATCATGAATTTCCGCCTCGCAGTTCGGGTCGCATGAATGATTTATGTAGCGTGCCACATTTGTCCGCGCCGAGCCGTCTATGGTCCACTCATCGTCGAGTGCGAAGAGGTACCGCGTCTTGAGCAAGTCGGCGTAGGGCGTAGGAACACGTGCACCTGTATATTCGGCAACAAATTCCCCAGTATTCAGGCATCGTTCCGCAAAAAGCCCTCGCCCTAATCCGGTGCGCGAGCGACGGACACTCACCTGTTCACACGAAGTGCGGCTCATAGGGGCAAGAAGAGCATAGCACGGAGTATAATTCCCTTAATGGAAAGCGGGATAGTGAACTTGATCCTCGGGGTAATGTCTGCCGCGGCTGCCGTTGTTTCGGCAGTCCTGGGCACGATACTCGCGTACCACTGGTTCAAATTCGGCTCGAACAGAACCGTTTCACTTTTTGCGCTCATCTTATACGCCGGGGGTTGTGGTGCTCTCCTCATCGGTCTCATCGCACTCACTGCCGCCGTATGAAGGGATTCGTGCTACAACCCGACGAACAAATTCTCGTCAAGACTCGCAAACATTGGGTAATTTTGCTGCGCGACCTTGGCGGCACAATTGGGCTCGGCATTGCGCCTTTCATGCTCCTCGGGATACTCACGCTTCCGGGGATCCTCCCCTTGGACAATAGGATTTTTCTCCATATCCTCGCGTTCGTTGAGATCACGTGGCTGCTTCTCGTGTGGCTTGCGCTCTTTGCACTCTGGACCAACTACTATCTCGATCTCTGGATCGTGACGAACCGGCGAGTTGTGAACGTCGATCAGATCAATCTGTTCCGCCGCGCGACAACCACGTGGCAGTTCGAGAACATTCAGGAGATTACGACAGAAACGCAAAATCCCATTCAGAACTTTTTAAATTATGGATTGATTGACATTAGAGCGGCAGGACCAACGGCAAAACACGCGCGCATGGAGGGGATCCCCCGTCCCGAAGAGATTTCGGCGCTCATGCTGAAACAAATGGAGAGGTTCCAAAAGCTCGAAGCAAGAAATAAGCAACAGGAATCGCTTCTACACACCATCAGCCACGAAGTAAAAGCGCATCTGACGAAAAATGAGGCGGCACTCGCCTCTATCGTCGAAGGAGACTACGGCAGCGTTCCGGATAATCTGAAGACGATGGCGGGCACAGCGCTTTCAGAGACGAGAAAGGGCGTTGCGATGGTCATGGATATGCTCTCGGGCTCGGATTTCAAAGCGGGTACGATAAACCTCGACTCAACCCAGTTCGATTTTTCGACGCTCGTGCGGGAGGAATATGAGTCGCTAAAGAAAAGCGGCGAGGAGAAAGGTCTTTCAATGAGCTGTACCATATCCCCGAATGTCTACCCCGTGAAAGGCGATCAGGCGAAACTCCGTGAGCACGTCGTCCGTAATCTCGTCGACAACGCTATCCACTATACGCCGCGCGGATACGTTCGTATCGCGCTCGCGCGAAGCGAACACGCCATCATCCTCGCCGTCACCGACTCCGGCATCGGGATCTCCGCAGAAGATCTGCCGAGGCTCTTCACCGAAGGAGGCAAAGGAAGCCGTTCGAGCGAGATAAATCCCTCGAGCACCGGCTATGGCCTTTCTATTGCAAAACAGGTCGTCGAAGCGCATGGCGGTGTGGTATGGGCGGAATCGGAAGGAGCAAACCGCGGTTCAACGTTTTACGTGTCTCTGCCAGCGGCGGAGCGTTCCGCGGAAAGCCCAAAGACGGTATACCCCGTGAGATAGAAACCCAATATCTCATTGGGTATAGTGATGCGATGAAATCGAACAAAAGGCTCTCGACAGAAAGTTACAAGGGCGTGCGGAGGATTCGAGGAATCTCTCTCATATCCTCGACAATAGCGTCGGCAGATGAGAAATCCTGTGCTCCATTATGTTTTGCCTTTCGAGCTATAACAAACATACCGGCGGCCTTACCTGCTTCAAATCCGCTTCGAGCGTCTTCAATCGCTGCACATGCCGCTGGATTAACGTCGATACGGGCAGCGGCTTTTACATACACTTCCGGATCCGGCTTGCCTTTCGCGACATCTTCTCTGTATACGCCTTTTTGAAAATACTGAGCGATACCGAGCCGCTTCATTACAAGCTTGGCAAGGTAGCGCTCTCTGCTCGTAGCCAGTGCGAGTTTAAAAGTCTTTTGCAACTCATCCAACACATCTACAATGTGCTCAACAAGAGATATTTCGGATTCGTACAAGCGCTCAATCTCCATGCATAGTTCTGCAGAAACTTGCATGTGGTCTACC
>CAYVHJ010000116.1:0-2503 GCA_964451235.1 uncultured Candidatus Saccharibacteria bacterium
CGCTTCGCGCAGACCCCGCTGTCAAATCACGACGTCAATAGTGAGTGGTAATGCGTGACGGTTCTAATGACGGCGCTCGTGGAGCGGCCCTTGTGGAACGGAGCGAGCACGACACGGCCGCCGTTTCGCTCCACGACAGTTTTTTCCACGATCTCGCGCATCGATCGGTCGGCGCCTTTGACGTGCACGTCGGGTTTGATTGTCTTCAGCCAGCGCATCGGCGTCGTATCATTGAATATAAAGACGGCGTCGACGGATGCGAGACTTGCCACAACCTCCGCGCGCTCACGCTCGGGGCAGATGGGGCGTCCGACACCTTTGAGCTTCCGCACCGAAGTGTCCGAATTCACGCCGACGATAAGCAGATCGCCGAGTTTTTTGGCAAACGAGAGGTAACGCACATGGCCTACATGCAGAATATCGAAGCAGCCGTTTGTCGTAACAATCCTCGAGCCGCTCTCTTTCGCACGTTGCACGAGTCGCACTATTTTTGCGAACGGAAGGATGCGCGCTTTCCCGCCAGCACTTTTTGAGGTACGCTGCAAGCGCGAAGCTCTCGAACGCGTATGGCTCGAATGAACTCTTTTACCTCGGCGTTTCTGCGTCATAGGGATGTGCTCGAGGCAAGTATGCGGCAGATTCTTCCGGATGTCGAACGCGCCGGCGCGCTTTTGCTGCGCGTGCTCAAGGCCAAAAATAAAGCGCGCGTCTGCGGCAACGGCGGCTCGGCCGCCGACAGCCAGCACTTTGCAGCGGAGCTTGTCGGTAGATTCGCAAAAAATAGAAAAGCGCTTCCGGCGCTTGCGCTCACGGTGGATTCCTCGGCGCTTACCGCGATAGCGAATGACTGGGATTTTGAACATGTATTCGCGCGGCAGGTGGAAGCGCTCGGAAGCGCCGGCGACGTTCTTGTCGTGTTCACGACGAGCGGCCGCTCAAAGAACGTGCTCGCGGCCATCCGCGCTGCGCGAAAGAAAAAGATTCGCATTATTGCGCTCACCGGTGCGAAGGGGAGAGCGCTTCGCGCGAACGCCGACGTCTGCATCGTCATACCTTCGAGCGAAACGGCTCGGATTCAGGAAATGCACGAGCTTACCTTCCACGCGTGGTGTGAATTTCTAGAGGGGAAGTTTCGCTCATGAGGGCCGCAGTATTTCTCGATCGCGACGGCGTCCTCAACGAGGACAAAAAATTCGCGAGTGATTCGAAGATCGCGAAGCTTTTGCCGGATGTTACTTCCGCGATCAAACGGTTGAACGAGGCTGGAATGGCAGTCATCGTAGTTTCCAACCAATCAGGTATCGCACGCGGATACCACACCGAGAACGATACAAGAGCGTTCAACGCGGAGCTTGATGCGCAACTTCGCGCTCACGGCGCGCGTGTGGACGGCTGGTACTATTGTCCACATCTTCCGGAGGGCGCGGTGCCAGCGTATGCGATGAAGTGTGATTGCCGCAAACCAAAAAGTGGCATGCTTACGCAAGCGGCGCGCGAACACGATGTCGATCTTTCGAAGAGCTTTATGGTGGGCGACAAGGAGAGCGATATCGCAGCAGGTTCGGCGGCAGGAGCAAAAACTATCCTCGTCGGCGACGCCGTTTTCGATACAGATCCACAGCCCTCGCACAGAGCGGCCGATCTTTCCGAGGCTGTGATGCTGATACTAGGGAGGGCTAGTGTGGTAGCGTAAACACTATGGAAGGCATCGAGAAGTTCCACATCTACCGCCAGCTCCTCTCTGTCGCGCGCCTCGCGCGACGCGCCTATGCGCCATACCGCAGGCAGATCCTTGCGCTCACGGGATTGGGATTCATCGGCGGAATCCTAGAAGGCATTGGTATCAATGCGGTGATTCCGCTTCCCACCGGCGCACTCGGCTTGCAGAGCCCCGCGACCGACGCTCTCTCGCAGATGATCCAAACATTCTTTGCTTTCATCGGCGTTCCATTCGTGCCTCGGTTCCTCCTTGCCTTCATCGTCATTCTCTTTATCGGCAAGGCCGCAATGTCGCTTTGGATCAACTACATCCAGATCCGCATCGCAAATGAGTATGAGCGGGCGACGCGTGCAAAGCTCTTCTCCATGGTTTTGCGAGCCTCATGGCCATACCTGCTTCGCCAAAAGCTCGGCAATCTTGAGACGCTTCTCATGATCGACACGCCCGCCGCAACATCGCTTCTCTCAAAGCTTAGCTTCACGATAACGCTTCTCACCGGACTCCTCATGTACCTTGCGGTTGCGTTTTCTATTTCGCCCGTTGTAACGCTCGCAACACTCTTACTCGGCGCTTTCATATTTGTCTCGCTTCGCACGCTTATCGATCGCGTGCACGGAATTTCCCGCACACGTGCGGAGAGCTATCGAGACACGATGCACCATGTGACAGAGCACGTGGGCGGCTTGAAGAGCGTAAAGGCTTTTGGCGTGGAGCAGGAGGCAATCACACTCGGCAATAATCTCTTCGAGCTCTTCGGTATATGTATCGTGGTATTTCTCGGGC
>CAYVHJ010000117.1:0-2502 GCA_964451235.1 uncultured Candidatus Saccharibacteria bacterium
GAGAATAGTAGGTTCCGGTGATGAAGATGGAGCCGGTCCAAAAGACTATCGGCGTGGTGAGAATAAATAGAAGCCAGTTTACCGGGATCGGCGTCGGAAGATCGAGTCCGAAGAAGTTAATGCCAACGGGCGAGTAGAGAAAGATGGGGATGGAAAGGATGAGTGAGATCAGAAATCTGCGCCGCATATCCCTCTCCATCGCTTTCGCCATCTGCGGATTAGTCATCGCCGCCTCGTGGTCCACATGACTCACCTTCGATATGTCGCGAGCCGCGTTTTTTTCGGATTTCGAGTTTCGTGCTTTGGATTTTATGAGTTCCATCCCGCATCCCGGGCACTTGCCCGGCGCATTTTTTCGCACTTCCGGATGCATCGGGCAGGTATACGTGCTCGTATGTCCGGGGTCTTTCATGTTTTTAGCTTTTGATCGTGTTCCAGAGATACACGAAGAGCCACACGGCGAGTACGGCAATGATATTCCAGATGACGAAACCCGCGACGAAGGTCGTGAGCGTCATTACGCTCTGCCCGGTACCGACATTTACGGAATGCAGTGCGTACTGGAAGAATGTGTCCCGGACGCCCGGAAAGAGCGCGACCACGCCGAAACAGACGACGTAGACAACGCTCGTCCATGCGATGCTTACCTTGAGCAAACGAGTTTGGTTTATCATAGATTTTTGTTGATCTGACAATACTGATTTCGCGCCGGACCGACCAACCGGCCTAAGTCATCCGAACACAAGCATCTTATCGGTTTCCTCCACCATTGCTGCCAAGTCCTTCATAGTGCCGACTGGACAGACCTTGCTTTTTCTTTTAGACCGGATCTCGAGACAACTCCCACATGCGACAAGAATCCTTTTCAGGCTTTTGAACTCCTCGATCTTTTTTGAGATGTCGAATTGCTTGGAGTTCAGATTTATCTTGACCGAGTGACCGGCTTTCAGGGACGCATTCGCGAATCGGAACGTGTTCCACACATGCTCTGGCTTGTTGGACTGCAGGATGATGCCGAATTTCATACGCGAAGATTACCTGCACTTTTGCGCGAGCTGGTAGATCTTCATCACCTCCTTGATCGCCTTTTTGTCCTTGCCGCTCTTCATTTGCTGTCTCACGTGCGTTTCGAGGTGATTCTTTAGAACCAAATCTTCCACACCGGATAGCGCTTCTTTGATTGCGCTTGCTTGCGTGATGATGTCAACGCAATATTTTTCGGCATCTACCATTCCGGCAAGGCCATTCACCTGCCCCGCAATAATGTGAAGCCGCCGCAACGCCGCTTTCTTGATAGTCGCCTTCATGCGACCACTATACCCCTCGGGGGTATGCTGTCAAGCTGTAGTTACTTATATACAAAGTTACTCTTGACAAAACGGAATAGATTTTGAAAGATGCAGACAGGGGATCGGATATTTTCAGAGGCCACAAACAAGAAGAATCGTGGATAGCATCGTGTGATTACGATGTTCGTACTATGCTATCCATGAATGGATAGCGTCAGGAGGCTCAAGTGAAGAAGAACTTAACCTCTTGGCTGATCGCAGCACTGATTGCTGCGCTCGGCGTGTTGCTCTTTGCCTTGCCCGCAAGAGCGGGAGAGGAGAAGACAGCACTCTTGCTTACGGCATGTCACAACGGAACGTGCGAAGACCGCGACATCACGCCATCCGAAGGCATCTCGTTCATACAATGCAGTACTTGGGCAATCGTCATAGCTGCAAAGTTCTTGAACCAGAACAAGCCTGAAGGTTGGACGATACGCCGCGTGTCCTGCGTGTACGGGCCTGAAATGGCAAGGCTGTAAGGCATACAAGGTGGCCGCGTACCTTGTAAAAAACTGCGGTAATTCTTCTTTTATTGCACCGTAAAGTAGAGAACGTTCGTCGCTCCCGTCGAATTTGTAACGTAGATCGGGTATACGCCCGGCGTCACCGTTTGCGTCGGCGCACCGCAGAAGTATCCCGACGCTATAAGATCACACGCCGAAATATAGGTCGGGACGAAGTACGCGATCTGTGTTCCGTTGCTCGATGAGACATTACGCGAGCCACCTATGCCGAAGTGCACGATGTTGTCTGTCGAGGTGAAGCCGGAGCCGTTCAAGGTTACGGTCGTTCCCACCGCGCCCTGCATCGGCGAGAGCGATAAGAGATTCAGTGTCCCTGTTCCGCCGCCGGAAGCAGTGACCGTCACCGTCTTCGTCGCAGTGGTCGTGTTGCCGCCGCTGGAGACGTTGAACGTGACCGTGAAGGTACCCGGATTGTTGTAGACGTGAGTGAAGGTGAGCGTCTGCGTGCCGGAGAGGTATGTCGGCGTCATGCTCGAAGTGTATGGCGAGCTTGCGTCACCCCAGTTCACCGTTGTCGTGAGGTACGAGCCATAGGGAGCATTCACGACAAGTGTCCATGTGCCCTGTGTACCGGCTTGAAGCGAGGTTGGACCCGAGGTACTCGAGATCGAAAGCGAGCTCGATCCTTGCTGTGTGATGGAGAGCGT